>CANFVX010000395.1 GCA_947450495.1 Gammaproteobacteria bacterium | reverse complement strand
TCACGGGGCACCCGGCGCTCAGTCTCCCCTGCGCGATGTCGCAAGGCTTGCCGGTGGGCATGATGCTGGTGGCGAAGTCTTTTGATGAGAGCACGCTGTTGCGCGCTTCTCACGCTCTGGAACAAAGTTACGACTGGACGCAAGCCTGAGGAGGCACTGCACATGGCTTCATCTGCCCATACCCGTCCGCTCTCGGACATCGAAATCCGCGTCAAGGCGCTGGAATCCCTGCTGGTCGAAAAAGGCCTGGTCGACCAGGCCGCGGTGGACGCGCTAATCGACAAGTACGAACACAAAGTCGGCCCGCGTAACGGCGCGAAAGTGGTGGCCCGCGCCTGGGTGGATCCCGAATACAAAGCCCGCCTGCTCGCGCACGGTACCGAAGCCATTGAAGAGCTTGGCTTCTCGGGGATGCAGGGCGAAGACATGGTCGTCGTGGAGAACACGGCAGACGTCCACAACGTGCTGGTGTGCACGCTGTGCTCCTGTTACCCCTGGCCTACGCTGGGCTTGCCGCCGGTGTGGTACAAGTCCGCGCCGTATCGCTCGCGGGTGGTGATTGAACCGCGCGGCGTGCTGAAGGAGTTCGGCCTTGAACTGCCGGAAGCGACCGAAGTGCGCGTATGGGACAGCACCTCTGAAGTGCGCTACATGGTGCTGCCGGAGCGTCCTGCGGGCACTGAGCACCTGAGCGAAGACGAACTGGCCGCGCTGGTGACGCGCGACGCGATGATCGGCGTGACCAAGGTCTCGAAGTAAGGAGAATCAGCAATGAACGGTGTGCACGATCTTGGCGGCAGCGACGGTCACGGCCCGATCAACCCGGAACCGAACGAGCCGGTGTTTCACGAGGAATGGGAAAAGCGGGTGTTCGGGATGTTTCTCCCCGTGGCCGCCACGGGTGCTTTTAATCTGGACGAATTCCGCCATGCCATTGAGCGCATGGGCGCGCCGTCCTATCTCAACACCAGCTACTACGAACATTGGCTGCATGCTTTCGAAACCTTGCTGGTTGAGAAGGGGACTTTGAGCGCCGAGGAACTCGCGGCCCGTCGCGCGCAGATCGCACAGGAGACTCACTAATGTCGATTAATGCGGCACAGGCTATCGGGGCCTCTAATTCCCGCGGGGGTAGCACCAAACTCGACGTGGAAGTGGCGCCGCGCTTTGCGGCCGGTCAACGCATCCGCGTGCGGAAGATCAATCCCGCAGGCCACACCCGCATGCCGCAATATCTGCGTGGCTGCGAAGGTGTGATTGCTCAGGATTTTGGCGTGTTCGTGTTTCCTGACACCCACGCGCATGGCGGCGATCAGAAGCCCCAGCACGTCTACAGCGTGCGCTTCACCGCCAAAGAGGTGTGGGGGCGGGAAGGCGGGGAGCGTGATGTGTTACTGGTTGATGTGTGGGACGACTACATGGACGCGGTGCCATGAGCGAACTTAAAGCCTGCGTTGGGCAACCCGATTTTTCGGCGACGCCCGGCATCCCTAAAGACGAAGACGGTGTGGTGTTTGCCGCGCCGTGGGAGGCCAAGGCGTTTGCGCTGGTCATCCAGCTTCATCAAGAAGGTCGGTTTGCGTGGCAGGAATGGGTGGATGCCTTGAGCGGTGAGATCGCCGCTGACGCCACCCGCCACCCGCATACGCCCTACTACGAACTCTGGCTGGCGGCGGCCGAGAAGTTGACCAGCGGCAAGGGACTGGTAAGCACAGAAGGATTGCAGGCCACACGCACGGCGCTCCGGAACGCCCAGCATCAACATGACGACCATGACCATGACCATGACCATGACCATGACCACGGTCATGGCCATCATCATCACTGAGCCGGCCGCCTCAGGCGCCGTAGCGCACTCTCGTGCCGTGCTCTAGCGCCATCGTCATTTCCTGCGGGCTAATTTCGCGCGGCAGATAACAACCTGACACGAAGGCCTGCGCAAAGCTGGCCCCTTCGAGATTGGTGCTACGCAGATCGAGCCCGCGCAAATCTGAAGAGCGGAAGTAGCAGTCGCGGAGATCAAGTCCGGAAGCGTCCAGGTTGCGTAAGTCCAGTCGGCTTAAATCGCAGGCGGTGAGATCGCAGACTTCGCCGGCGGCCTTGCGACGATTGAATTCCTCAATGTCTCCCATGCGTAGCAGCAGGTACATCGGATTGTCCGATAGTCTGGGTATTGCCATGAATGTGCTCCCCTGCAAGATTTTTGATTGACCTTCAGGGTAGCGGCGCCGAACGGGCATTCCTCCACTTGGGATCAAGCCGGGCGCGAGTGAAGAACTTATCGGCGGCGACTGCGCCAGAACCAGGCCGCGCCCAGACCTAGCACCGCGACGATGCCGATATCGATCTGATGCGAGTAATGCTGGACGTGCGTCCACTGCTCGCGCAGTTGCATGCCCACCCACAGTAGAAAGCCGTTCCATAAGGTGGCGCCCACCAAGGTCGCCAGACAGAACGGTAGCAGGGGCATACGGCCGGTGCCGGCCGGAATGGAGACTAGATGACGGACTACCGGCACGAAGCGCGCGAGGAAAATCGTCCAGGCGCCTTGCCGGGCGTGAAAGAAACGTTCAGCGCGCTCCAGATCGTGCACGTTGAGCAGCAGGTATTTCCCAACCGACAGCACAAATGCCCGCCCGCCGTAGTAGCCCATGGCATAGGACAGCAATGAGCCCACCAGCGAGCCAATGCTGGTGGCGAGAATCGCTAAGCCGAGGTTCCATTTGCCGTCGGCAACCTGAAAGCCAACGAAGGGCATCACCGCCTCCGAGGGCACCGGCAGAATCATGCTTTCGGCCGCCATCAGCGCGGCAGCCCCGGCGTATTGGGTGCGGTCGAGGATTTCAAGCGCCCATTGGCTGACGAGTTCGGTAAGCATGTTCTGAAGTCTGGTTAGCGGGCGTTCAAAGCGTGGTGGATGTCGCGCGCGTCACGGCCGGTTGGCTTAAAGCCATTCGCGCCGGCGCGCCGCTCGCCATTGGATGAAGGCGGTGAAGAGAATCAGGCTGAAGCAGAAGAG
>CANFVX010000394.1 GCA_947450495.1 Gammaproteobacteria bacterium | reverse complement strand
GATTGCCTGGCTCTATATGACCTCGCTGGGTTATCTCGGCGCGCTGGCCTGCTTCCAGTTAGGTAGCGCCTTATAAGCTCATAAGCGCTGCGACGTGGCCGGCTGGCCACCAATGGCTATACTAGCCGCCCGCCTCGGCGGGACGCGATTAACCCTGATGCTGCAAGTCTGGAGATGACACACGATGTTCGAGGTCACTGACGACGCCCGGATCGTCGGCTACCGTCCACTACTCCCCCCAGCCATTTTGCTGGAGGAGTTGCCCCTTACCGAGCACGCGTCGCACACCGTCACGCGCGGCCGCCGGCAAGCGGAAAAAATCATTCAGGGCGAAGACGATCGCCTGCTGGTGGTGGTTGGTCCCTGCTCTATCCACGACACCAAAGCCGCGCTGGAATACGCCGACCATCTCCAAAGCGTGGTGGAAGGTCTGCAAAACGACCTCCTGATCATCATGCGGGTGTACTTCGAGAAGCCGCGTACCACCATCGGCTGGAAAGGGCTCATCAACGACCCCCACCTCGATGGCAGCTTCGATATCAACAACGGCCTGCGCACCGCGCGCCGGCTCCTGTTGGAACTGGCGCACCGCGGCCTGCCGGCGGGCACCGAATTTCTGGACGTCATCACGCCGCAGTTCATCGCGGATTTGGTCGCTTGGGGCGCCATCGGTGCGCGCACCACCGAAAGCCAGATTCACCGCGAAATGGCTTCGGGTTTATCCATGCCGGTCGGCTTCAAGAACGGCACCGACGGTAGCGTGCAGATTGCGATCGACGCGATTGGCGCCGCCCGTCACCCGCACCACTTCCTGTCGGTCACCAAACAGGGGATCTCGGCGATTGTCAGCACGGCGGGTAACCCTGATTGTCACGTGATCCTGCGCGGCTCTAACAGTGGGCCCAATCACCACGCCGAGGCGGTTAAAGCCTGCGCGGAAGCCACCGCCAAAGCCGGCCTGAGCGCGCGCCTGCTCATTGATTGCAGCCACGGCAACAGCCGCAAGGATCACCGCAACCAACCCGCCGTTGCCGGCGAAGTCGCCACGCAGGTGGCGGCCGGCGACCGCAGCATCTGTGGGGTTATGCTCGAAAGCCATCTGGTGGAAGGGAAACAGAATCAGTCGTCGGCAACCCCGCTGGTGTACGGCCAGAGCATTACCGACGCCTGCATTTCGTGGACGCAAACGGTGCCTGTACTGCAAGAACTGGCGGCCGCCGTCCGCGCAAGGCGCGCCGCCGGTTGAGCGGCGCCCGCAGGCTTTGGGCGGCGCTGCTACTGGCAGTTGCCGCCAACGCCGCCGCGCTGGCGCCACCACCCGCCCAACGCGTTGCCTCGCTGAATCTCTGCACCGACCTCCTGCTGCTGGCGGTCGCCGCCCCCGAACACATTGTCTCCCTGACCGCGCTGGCGGCCGATCCCGAACTCTCGCCCATGAGCAGCGAAGCCCGCCGCTACCCGGCCAATCACGGTCGGGCGGAGGAACTCCTGCCCCTACACCCGGACCTCATCCTCGCCGACGCATCCTCTGCGGCCGCCAGCCTTGCCTTACTGCGCCGACTGGGCATGCGGATCGAAGTCTTTGCGTCACCCACCACGGTGGCTGGGATTCAGCACAATCTATTGAAACTGGGCCACTTGCTGGGGCGTGAAGCCGTGTCTCAAGCGCTGGCGGCAGGCCTGCCCGCAGCAGACACAGCGTTGAGGGGTACAGCCTGGCTGCTTCAGCCTGGCGGCCACACACCGGGCGAGTCCAGCCTGGGCCCGGCCCTGCTGGCCGCTGCAGGTTTGCGCGACATGGCGCCGGCGTACGGTCTGGGTGCCGGCGGCTTCGTGCCGCTGGAGCGATTGCTGTCGTCCAGGCCGGACTTTCTGGTGACGGGTGCAAGCACACCTCGCGGCAGTTCTCGTGCGGAGGAATGGCTTGCACATCCGGCGCTGGCCAACGCCCCCAGTCACCGCCTCCGCGTTGCCGAAAACCTCTGGAGCTGTGGCGGCGTGAGCTTCGCAGAAGCGGTCACGACCCTGCGTCGCGCGGCGGCTTCTGAATGAACCCGCGAGTTCGCGGCTTGGCGTGGGGGCTGGGGCTATGCCTACTGGCCCTGTCGACGGCAGCCCTGTTAACCGGTCCCGCAGCCTTGAGCGCCGATCAGGTGCTCGCGGTGCTGATGGGCAAGGGCAGCATTGAGGCGAGTCTCATCGTGCGCGAAATACGGCTCCCGCGCCTCCTGCTGGCGCTGCTCGTGGGTGCCGGACTCGGCGCCTCTGGCGCGGCATTACAAGCACTGCTCCGCAACCCGCTGGCTGACCCCGGCGTGACCGGCATCTCTGCCAGCGCGGGGCTGGGCGCGGTGCTGGTGTTCTATTGCGGCGGGGAAGCCGCGGCAGGTCTCGGCTTACCGCTGGGCGGCCTGCTGGGCGCGCTGCTCGGCACGCTGATCTTGCTCACACTCGCGCGGCGTGGCGCCGGCACCGTCACGCTGATTCTGGCGGGTGTTGCCCTTGGCAGTCTGGCCAGCGCCGCCACCTCGCTGGTGCTCAATCTGGTGCCCAATCCCTACGCGGCCTACGAAATCGTGTTCTGGTTGATGGGCTCACTGACAGATCGGGCGCTGAGCCACGTCTGGCTGATAGCGCCGCTGCTGATTCCGGGCCTGCTCCTGCTGCTACATACCGGCAGCCGTCTGGACACGCTGGCGCTCGGCGAGGAGGTAGCGGCCAGCCTCGGCACCCATCTCCCCCGCTTGCGGACTTCGGTCATTGTCGGCACCGCGCTCTGCGTGGGCCCCGGCGTGGCGGTCGCCGGCTTCATCGGGTTTGTGGGATTACTCGTGCCGCATGCGCTGCGGCCGTGGACGGGTCATCGTCCGGCGATCCTCATCCCCTGCTCCGCGCTGGGCGGCGCGGCCTTGACGCTGGGCGCCGATCTCCTATGCCGCACCCTGCCCGTGATGGGTGAACTGAAACTTGGCGTGGTGACCGCGCTGCTGGGCGCGCCTTTCCTGCTGTTCCTGCTCTG
>CANFVX010000393.1 GCA_947450495.1 Gammaproteobacteria bacterium | reverse complement strand
TGCGCGCCGATCCCCAGCGCATTCACTTTCTCGTACAGCTCAAGACGCAGTTCCTCGAGCGGATTTGCCGGGCCGCGCGCCATCAATTCATGAATGTCGATGGACTCCATCAAGGATTCCTTGGCCATCAGCATCGCCTTCTCGGCGGTGCCGCCGATGCCGATGCCGAGCATGCCCGGCGGGCACCAGCCGGCGCCCATGGTGGGCACGGTCTTCAACACCCAGTCGACGATGGAATCTGAAGGATTGAGCATCGCGAACTTGGACTTGTTCTCCGACCCACCGCCCTTGGCCGCCACCGTAATCTCCACTTCGTTACCGGGCACGATTTCGGTGTGGATGACGGCCGGCGTGTTGTCTTTGGTGTTAAGCCGTTTGCCGGCCGGATCCGCCACGATCGAGGCGCGAAGTTTGTTATCCGGATGCATGTACGCCTGCCGCACGCCTTCGTTGATCATGTCGGTAAGGCTCAGCGTGGCGTCCCATTGCACGTTCATCCCCACCTTCACGAAGACCGTCACGATGCCCGTGTCCTGACATAGCGGGCGATGCCCTTCGGCACACATCCGCGAGTTGATAAGAATCTGCGCCATCGCATCGCGCGCGGCCGGCGACTCTTCACGCTCGTAGGCCTTGGCCAGATTCTGGATGTAGTCCAGCGGGTGGTAGTAGGAGATGTGCTGGAGGGCGTCGGCAACGCTACGGATGACATCATCCTGACGAATGGTGGTCATGGCGGACTCCTTGGGACTTGGTCTTTACGGTTGAAGAGGGGGTGGCTTGGCCTTGCTGGTGAGGGCCGCGGCCGGCAAGGCTCGCGTACCCCGCAAGACCGCGCTGGCTGTTACTGGACTTGGCAGACGCCACCGGATGACGGCATCCGCGCTGGCGGGCAGGCGGCCGTTGCCGGCCACCACGCCCGTCGGGCTTCAGTCGTTTTTCGCGACGTGAATGACAAGGCCGTCCATCGCATCGGTCACCGTCACCTGGCAGGTGAGGCGGCTGGAAGGCTTACGCTCATTGGCCAGATCGAGCGTGGCGTCTTCGATGTCATTCGGGCCACCCACGACTGCCGTCCAGGCATCGTCGACATAGGCGTGACAGGTGCTGCACGCGCAGCTCCCGCCGCAAATCGCCAGCACGCCCGGTACGCCGGCGTTAATCGCGCCTTCCATGACAGACAGTCCGCTGGCGACGTTGGTTTCAAATTTGGTGCCGTCAACGTCGATGAAAGTGATTTTAGGCATGGTCCCCGTTCCCCTTTGGTCTTTTAGTCATGGCGGATCGCCGACGGGCGACCCTTACTCTGGATTGATTGAAACGCCGCGCTCAGGGCGCTGGCAGCAGTGTTTTGAGATCGAAGCCCGTATCCGCCACCGCGTCCGGGCTGGGCGATATGCCAAGGCTCATCAGTTTGCGGGCCAGCATGTGTTCGGCAGGACGATTGATGCTATCCACGCCGAGCAATTCGCCGGCCTTGAAATAGAACACCGAGAACGCGGCGCTCTCCGGCGCGCCGCGCACGACCAGCGAATCGTGGGCCTGCGACAGGCCGACCATCTGCAATTTGACGTCGTACTGGTCGGACCAGAACCAGGGCAAATCCTGATACGGCACCGCGTTACCCAGCAGACTTTGGGCGGCAATCTTGCCCTGGTCGACCGCGTTCTGAACCGACTCCAGCCGCAGCGGCGCGGCGAATCGGCGGTTGATATGCCAGGTGCAGTCCCCGGCCGCAACGATGCGGGGGTCGCTGGTGCGCGCGAATTCATCCACCACAATGCCGTTCGCGCATTCAAGGCCAGCGGCGGCGGCCAGCTCCTGATTGGGCAGCACGCCGATACCGGCGACGAGCAGGTCGGCGTCTACCGTGCTGCCGTCAGAGAGCGTCGCGGTGAGCGAGCCGTCGGGATTGCCTGCGATGGCAGTCAGCGCCACCTTGAAACGCAGCTCCACCCCGTGCCCGCGATGAAGCTCGGCGAAATATTCAGACACCACGGGCGCCACTGCGCGCGCCATCAGGCGATCCAGCGTTTCGACGACGGTCACGGTTTTGCCGGCATGGCGCGCGGTGGCCGCCACTTCAAGACCGATAAAGCCACCCCCGATGACCAGCACGCGCGCCGCGCTGGCGAGCTGCGAGCGCAGGCGCTTGGCGTCGTCCAGACCGCGCAGATAGCACACCGCAGGATGCTCGGCGCCCGGCACCGGCAAGGGCCGCACGCGGGTGCCGGTGGTGAGGGCGAGCCCTTCGTAGGCCACGCGCTCACCGCTCGCAAGCACGACTTCGCCGGCGGCGCGGTCGATCGCGGTCACGGTCGTGAGGGGTCGGAATTCGATGTTTTGCTTGGTGAGCTGCTCAACCGGCCGGAACTGCAGGCGTTCATCGGCCATGTCGTCGGCGAGATATTTCTTCGACAGCGGCGGGCGCTGGTAGGGCGCGAAAGATTCATCCCCCAGCAACAGCACCCGGCCTTCGTAGCCGCCGCGCCGCAGACTCTCCGCGATCTGCAATCCCGCCTGTCCGGCGCCGACGATAACTATGCTCATATCGTTCGTCCGTCGCGCCTGTGGAACTTAGCTTTGGCGTTCCGGCAGGTTGACGGTCAGGCCATCCAGCGCGTCGCTGACCTGAATCTGGCAGCTCAGACGGGATTGCGGCGTGCGCGGCACAGCGGTGCATTCCAAGAGATCATTTTCGGACGGGCGGATCGCCGGCACTTTGTCGGCCCATTCGGCCGGCACCAGCACGTGGCAGGTCGCGCACGCGCAGCCGCCACCACACTCCGCGGTGATGCCATCAACGCCGTTTTGCACGGCCGCTTCCATCAAGGTCCAGCCGGTGGGGACGTCAATGGTCCGGCTGCTCCCGGAAAACTGCACGAAGGTGACTTTGGGCATGAGTGCTTCCCTTACATATTCGGGTAGTTGGGACCGCCGCCGCCTTCCGGGGTGACCCAGTTGATGTTCTGCGAAGGGTCTTTGATATCGCAGGTCTTACAGTGCACGCAGTTCTGCGCGT
>CANFVX010000392.1 GCA_947450495.1 Gammaproteobacteria bacterium | reverse complement strand
TCGATGAGCATCAGGTGCTCGGCGATTTCTTTCGGATCGGCCAACAGTTCTTTTTCCAGCGCGAGGTCTTCGGCCTCGGTGGCGCCGCGCTTGCGGGTGCCGGCCAGCGGGCGCGTGGTGACGGTGTCGCCGTCGAGCCGTACCAGAATCTCCGGCGAAGAACCGACAATCTGGAAGTCTTCCAGATCCATGAAGAAGAGGTAAGGCGAGGGATTGGTGTAGCGCAGCGCGCGATACACATCGATGGGCGCGGCGCTGAGCGGAATCGACATGCGCTGCGAGGGCACCACCTGCATGACATCGCCTTCGACGATGTACTGCTTGATACGCTCAACCGCCGCCTTGAAGGCCTCTTGCCCAAACTCCGAGGTGAAATCTTCTTCCGCCGGCCCGTGGCCGCCGGACTTGCGGGGCGCGGTCTTCAGCGGCTGTGAGAGCTGCGCGACTAATTCATCCAACCTCAATTCGGCGGCGGCTGGCGCGCCGTCGGTCGCGGGATCAACGCAGACCACCAGTTCCATCTCGCCGCGCAGGTTGTCGAATACGACGAATTCATCCGACAGCATCAACAGGATGTCCGGCGTATTGAGGACATCGGGCGGCGTGCTCGCGGCGAGGCGCGGTTCAACGTAGCGCACGGTGTCGTACGCAAAGTAGCCCACTAAGCCACCGGAGAAGCGGGACACCGCGAGCGGTGGTGCTTGGATGCGGGCGTGGTAGTCGCGCACGAAGGAGAGCGGATCGGCGGTACGCAAAAACTCTACCGTCTCGCCCTGATGAATCACGCGGACTTCGTTACCGCGCACGCTCAGCCAGCGCTGTGCGGGCAAGCCGATGATCGAATAGCGCCCCCATTTTTCGCCGCCCTGTACGGACTCCAGCAGATAGCTGTAGGGGCCGGCGGCGACTTTGAGATACACGCTGAGCGGCGTGTCGAGATCCGCCAGCACGCGGCGGGACACAGGCACTCGATTGAAAACGGAATTGGCGGGGGCGTTTGTGGTCATGGCGGCGTGGGGCGAGAGGGCATCCGGCAATGCCGGCGGGAGCCGGAAGCAAGAAGCCTAGAGGAGGCCTCCGGACAGCGCAACCTGAGCGGCCTAGTGGCGATCCGTTTGCAGCAGTTCCTGCGTGTATTCGCCCTTGTCCAGAAACTGGCTGTCGGCGGTTTCTGTGCGTGTGAGCCGCACCAGTCCAACGCCCGGCGCATACCACTCGTGCTGCTCCGCCTTGACCGTGGCGATGGCGTTGCCGCGATCGGTGGGCACGGTCGTTTCGCCGCCGGCCTCCACCTTGATGCAGCCGGTGTAGCGTCCCGCCGGCACGCGCACGGTCTCGTCGAGCG
Organism: Gammaproteobacteria bacterium; assembly: GCA_947450495.1. GTDB lineage: Bacteria > Pseudomonadota > Gammaproteobacteria. The sequence goes on along the minus strand of CANFVX010000392.1, from coordinate 1,682 downwards.
CGGCGATTTTGGCGTGCATGGTGACGGGTAGGGGGCGATGACCCAGATGATCTTCGGTGGCGAAAGTGCGGCTCTCGATCAGATGGAGCGCGCTGGTGAAGGTCCACGCTTCGCCCACTGCCAGACGCTGCGGTAAGACCAGCGCGCTCGCTTCGCGCAAAGTGCCCATGCCTTCGCCGCGATTGAAATACTGCTGGTGGACCAGCCCTTTGTCGGTGAACCCGAAGTGATGATCCCAGTTGGCCTGGCGGCGTTGCTGAAACGAGTGTTCGTCGCGCGTGAGATTCGAGATCAGCAGTCGCTGCTCGCTCACGTCTTTCAGAATCTGGGTGCGGGTTTGGTAGTACCACCAACGGCCCGGGTCGGTCGGGAAGGGGGAATTATCCTGTTTCGCACACCCCGCCAGCAGGCTGGCGAAGAGGAGCCATAGGCCCAGAGGAAGTGAAGGCCGCGCGGCCATGCAGGCGCCTGCAATTTGTTGGGAAGGGCCTTAAGCATCCACTGCGGATGCGGAGAATGCCAGAGGGCAGGAGGCCGTCCGGCGACGGGCGACGGGGAAGAACGAGGCGATGCGGATACCGGCGGGTCATCCCGTCCGGTATCGTGCGGTCGGGATCTAGCCGGTCAGGCTGCTGTCGTTGGTATAGAACAGCCCTTGCAGTTCCTGACCAGGCCCCATCTCCAGACGGAGCAGCACGCGAGCACCGAGTTTGCGCGCGCGACGAAACACTTCGTCAGAAGTGCCAAAGGGCACGAAGTCGCCGTTCATGTCGTGGAACCCTTTGTAGCGCGCGATGCGCGTATCGGTCGCTTTGAGTGTCTTCACTTTTTGTACTCCGCCAGTCGTGCTCGTCATTGTTGAGGGTTGCCTGATCCAGGCATCACCGCTCGTCGGCGGTGAACCCCGCAACGGGCTTTTGGGTCGCGACCGTTGCAAAAGGCTTAGCGGCGCTTGCGACGCCTGCTGAAGCCCCGAAGGCAAAAAAATTGATGTCGCGCACACCACTTGATACGCGGGGAGAGGGACGGCTTAGTGCGGAATCACGGGACCGAAGGGGCGCGCCAGCGGCTCGCCAATAAAAAGCCCCTGCCCCGGCCACACCACGCTTTTCCAATAGGCTTCAAGCGCGGTGTCACCGCTGAGGTAGGCGCGCATGACGATGCTGGCATCCGGAAATTTCTGGGTGAAGTTGCAGGGCTCGACCACCGTGCCGTAACTCGCGGTGGCGCCGGCTTCCAACCAGGCCAGCGCGGGCATTTGGGTCTTGCTATCGAGTTGCCCGCCCGACGAAGTGAGATGGTCGGCGATGGCGCCGGGCAGAAAGCGCAACGTGTCGAGGTAAGGCACCTGCGGCGTGCCGGTGAAATAAAACATCACGTCGCGTTTGTCGCGAATGCCGTCGGTTTGTTCGATGCTGGTGCTGAAGCTGTCGCCCCATACCGCTTTGGCGATAGGGAATTGCCGCGCGCGAGTGCTTCGCGTGGCATCGCTGGTCACCACCAGATAGGCGTGGCCGGCGGGTTTGGTGCCGTCGCTGGCCACCCCGCGATCCACCAGTCGTCGTCCGCTTTCCAGATTTTTCGCCGCGAGCATCATCGTGGGATGCAGGCCAAAAGTTTCCCAGGGCTGCCCGCCTTCCTCGTCGAAATACGGGTTCGGTGCCGTGGGGTGGCAGCCGTCG
>CANFVX010000391.1 GCA_947450495.1 Gammaproteobacteria bacterium | reverse complement strand
TACGATTTCGAGCGTTTCGCCTGGCGCTAGCACACCAAGGCCGGGCGCTGTCGTGGTCGCAAACGAAGGTGCAAAAATTTGGGTGATCTCTGGCAGCAGGCTCCCAATCGCATGCGATTTAACCATCAACAACAGAAAGCTGGTCAAGCCGGTGGGTGAGACCACGCACTGTGGCACCTCGACCCCAACCGGCGCCTCCAGACGCCGCACGAAATTGGCGAGGCTCACCGCCTGCTGAACGGCGATACCGAACAACGCGATCGACAGATCTGCCCCCAACAAATCCTTCGCCGTCTGCTCACCGATCCCGACAGGCAGCAGCGAGAGAAGAAAATTGTCAGCGCGCACCTCTGTGCCGCGCACACACAGCAGCTTGCCGGCGTCGGTTTGCAGCACCTGCGCCGCGAAACCGCCGGCGTCGTTAGCGGCAATGCCCGCCGCCGGGACGGTCCACTCCCGATCGGTGGACGCGGACAGAAAGGCTTCCGCCCAGCGCGGTGAAAGTTGGCGCGCTGCCACGGCCTGCGCCCACATGGCACCGCCGCTGGAGGCGTTCTCTGGGGTCCACTCGATGTAGGCCAGATTGGCCGCCACCGCGCGGTCAAATAGATCCTTGAAGTTCATCCCGGCCTCCTTGCCGCTTGGAGTGTCACGCCCGCATCAGGGCGCGAGATGGTTGGGCAGCGCCGGCGGCGGGTGTCCCGGCGCCCGCAGCGTGGCCGCAATGAGTGGGTCTTCTACAAACGGGAAATAGGCCGCCGTTCCGATTTTTTGCCCGACGCAGATCTTGGGCAGCCCGCCGCCGAGCTTCCGGGTGAACCAGTGGTCAACGCGCCCTGGATAAAGCTCATAGCTGATCATTTCGCCCAGCAGGTCGCTGGTCTCGCGGTGGCGCATTTGCAGGCTGATTTTCTTGAACGCCCCCGTCTGGCGCTCACTCTTTTTCACCATTTCATAGGTCGAAATGAGCGGGTCCACGTGCGATAGGACTTCCTTGCCGTTCACCATTTCGCTGCGGGTCTGGCCTGAATACACGTGCTCGATGTAGCGAAAACCGGCGGGCGCCCAGGGTTTGAGATCGACCTCGGCCAGAAAGCCCTCAACCTCGGCGGTGCCATAAACCTTGAGCCCGCCTTCCTGTTCGCACAGTCGCTTCGCTGCCATCGCATTGCTCAGCACATCGCCATAGCTGAAGGCGTAAGCGGTGCACCACACGCCCAGCAGGATCGCGATCCGCTGCCACCACGGCCTGACCAGCCGTCGAACCACCAGCAGGTACAGCGCCGGCATGCCCAGCACCATCACGGCCGTCATCACCAGCGATGGACCGCCGTAGGTCACGACGTAGTCAGCAAAAGACCAAAAGCCCTCGGTCGCCGTACGAATTGCCATCCGTTCCTCCGGATCAGTTAGGGATTGATGTCGAAACCTGACGCCGCTGGCGCGAGACACCGACGGCGCGGGAGACGGTCGCCGCGTGCACGCCGAACCGCTGGGCGATTTCGCGCTGGGTGTAGCCGCCGGAGGCGTAGGCCGCGAGCATCGCCTCGCGCCGACCCGCCGGCTCGGCGGCCGCGAAGGGAAGAACGGACAGCGGTCTTGATGTGCTGGCGGCGGCTTGCCCGCGGGTGCGTCGGGCGCTGGCGCGCAAACGGCTGAGAAATTCCAAACTTCCCAAACACCGACGGGGCGGCAAAGGCAGTTCGCCACGGGCCTGCGCGTGCTCCTCCAGCGCCGCGCAAATGAGCGCTCTCGCTTGCGCCGGGCTGTCGTGCAGGAGTTCAAGCAAAGGCGCCACCGCCAGACACTCGGCGGCCGGCCGCAGGGCCATGGTTTCGGGATAGCTGGACCAGTGCCAGTCGGCCACATCGGTCGCCACCCCGGCCCGCCACGGCGCGAGCCACAGGCGCTGTAGCGCTTCCATCAGACCCACCGCCGGTTCCACCGCAATCGCCTCGTAGCGCCCTTTGAACAAGGGCCCGCGCCGGCGGTGGCGCTGATGATGGGCGAGCGTGTAGGCGCTGTTGAGATAGCGCATGCCGGTGGCGAGATTGCGCTCGCCTATCCGCAACAACAGGTGATAGCTGCCCGGGCTCAGGCACCAGGCGAGCAGCTGCCAGTCGTAACGGCAAACGCTGCGTTCAAGCAATTCGAGAAACACCCGGTAGTCGGTGGCGTTACCGAACAGGGCATCGGGCGCGAGGCTGCGCGCGGAGACGAGATAGGTGGTATCCGCCACCTCAACGCGTAAGGGTCTGGCCATGTTTCCTCCTTGAAACTTGGGGTGATGACGTGCCCCTGTATTTCAGGCAGAGCGCCCACGCCGATCAAGCCGGTGGCGCGCGCTCGGGAAAATCTCCCAACCCAATTCGGCGTGATGACGCAAGACATCCCGGCGTGGCCGGCGGCGGAATGTTTGCGGCTATACTTCGGCGGCAAATTGATACCTTGCTTGCAGGAGAAACCTACCGTGCCCACTTACGAATACCACTGCGCCGCCAACGGCCGCTCGCTTGAAGTGAAACACCGCATGAGCGAAACCCTGAGCACCTGGGGCGAGCTCTGTACCGCCGCAGGCCTCGCCAGCGACGGCACCCCGGCCGATAGCCCGATTGCCAAAGTGCTTGCGCCCACCTTTGTCGCCGGTGGCGGCAAGAGCGAGGTGAGCCCGCCCGCCAGCGGCGGTGGTGGCCACTGCCACAGCGGCATGTGCCGCCACTAAACCCCGCCCTCCCGCGCCCGGCGTCGTCAACGTCGGGCGCCTCTCACAGCCAGTTCCCAAACCCCACGATCGGGAGTCCACTGCCATGAGCGATCACCGTCCTGTGTGTCTGATTACCGGCGGCGCCAGCGGCATTGGCGCGGCTTGCGCGCAAGTGTTTGTGGACGCCGGCTATCACGTGACCATCGCCGACATCCAGCAGGAAAAAGGTGAGGCACTGGCCGCCGAACTGGGGCCGAATGCCAACTACGCGCCGCTCAACGTGCGCGAAGAAGCAGATTTCGAGCGGGTGATTGGCCAACTGCTCGCCACC
>CANFVX010000390.1 GCA_947450495.1 Gammaproteobacteria bacterium | reverse complement strand
GAATGTACCAATCGGATGTACCAGTCGCCGGATTCAACGAATCCTGAGAAAAAACCTATATCCAATCAAACTTTTAGAGAAGAATTGGTGGAGCTGAGGGGGATCGAACCCCTGGCCTCTGCATTGCGAACGCAGCGCTCTCCCAGCTGAGCTACAGCCCCACGGTGAGAGGGGGAAGTTTAGCGGGCGCATCCGCCTAGCGCCAGCCCGCAGGTCAAATTCGTTGCCTCAGTTAGAGCGGGCTGCAATCATCGGCCGCATGCTTTGGGAGTTACAGTTATGAATGCATCGCCCCGGCCCGAATCCCAAGCGGTTCCGCCATTTCCCGCGCTCACTCGCGGCAGGCTTGAGACCCTGCAACTCAATCTCGGGTATCGCTGCAACCAGGCTTGCACCCACTGCCACGTGGAAGCGGGTCCGCTACGCACTGAAGCCATGTCCGCCGAAGTCGCCGAGCTGGCGCTGCAATTTGCCATCGCTTCGTCGGTGAAAACGCTAGACCTCACAGGCGGCGCTCCCGAGTTGAACCCCGTGTTCCGGCAGTTGGTGCGCGGTGCGAGGCAGGCCGGTATCACTGTTATCGATCGCTGTAACCTCACGATTCTCGAAGAGCCGGGACAAACAGACCTCGCGCAGTTTCTCGCTGCGGAGAGCTGTCGGGTGGTGGCTTCGTTACCTTGCTACGGCCCGGATAACGTGGATGCCCAGCGCGGAAAGGGCGTGTTTGACGCGAGTATTCGGGGCATCAAATCGCTTAACTCGCTCGGCTACGCGGCCGAGGGCAGCGGCTTGGTTCTCGATCTCGTCTACAACCCGGTCGGCGCACATTTGCCGCCCGCGCAGGGGGCTTTGGAAGCTACCTATCGCGAACGCCTGCTCGCAGACTACGGGATTCGTTTCAACCGCCTGCTGACGCTCGCCAATATGCCGATTGCGCGCTTCCGGCACGCGCTCGAGCGCGACGGACGCTATATCGACTATCTCAAGCTGCTGGTGGACAACCATCGGGCGGAAAACCTGTCGGCTGTGATGTGCCGTAGCCTTATGAGCGTTGATTGGCAGGGTTACGTCTACGACTGCGACTTCAACCAGATGCTGGGTCTGCCGTTGGGTGGTGGTGAGCGGGTGCATTTGTCGGCGCTGCTGGCGAACGCCGACGTGGGGCGTCCCATCGCAGTCGATAGCCACTGCTATGGCTGCACCGCCGGCAACGGCAGCAGCTGCGGAGGCGCGCTATCCGCCGCATGAGCGTGGACTCTGACGCGCCCTGGCTCAGCATTATCGTCCCCGTGTTAAACGAGGCGAATGGCATACAACAATTTCTCGGTCGCCTGCAGCCCTGGCGAGAGGCCAGATGCGAGCTGGTAGTGGTCGATGGCGGCAGCGTTGACCAGAGCGCGGCACTGGCGCAGGACTTGTGTGACCGAGTCGTGAAGTTTTCAAGCGGCAGAGCGCGGCAGATGAATGCCGGTGCGCGCGAAAGTCTGGCGCCGCTACTGCTGTTCCTGCATGCCGATACCGTCCTGCCAAGCGCCGCGCTGAATACGCTGCGTGAGCTGTCGGAAAGTCGGCCGCGTTGCTGGGGGCGATTCGACGTCAGGCTTGATAGCGCAGCGCCCCTGCTGAGAGTGGTTGAGCACATGATGAACTGGCGCTCGCGACTCACCGGCATTGCGACCGGCGATCAGGCCATTTTCGTCTCTCGCGCCTTATTCGACGAAGTCGGTGCCTATCCCGACCTTGAGCTGATGGAGGACATCGCCTTGTCGGCCTGCCTGCGTCGCCGCGTCTGGCCGGATTGTCTTCGACTGCGCGTGGAAACCTCTGCGAGACGCTGGGAGCAGAATGGCATCGTTGCCACCATCCTCACGATGTGGGGCCTGCGATTGGCATACGCGCTCGGCGTTTCACCGCGTCGGCTTGCCGCCTGGTACCGCCAGATCCGATGAGCTTGATGCAGGAGACCGCGCTGATCGTATTCGCGCGGGCGCCGCAGCCTGGCCGAGTGAAATCGCGTCTGGCGGCATCCATTGGCGAGCACGCTGCGGCAGAGATTTACGCGCGACTCTTGGGACATGCGCTAGCGCTGGCTGCAGACTGGACGGGACCAAAAATTATTGCGGCCGCAGACGCGGCTGCCATGACTTACTTCGAGAGTTTGCCGGAGGCCGCAGGGTTCCTCGTGATTCCGCAAATCGGCGATGAACTCGGCGCGCGCATGCTGGCCGCATTTGAGCGCGCTTTGGCCGATGCACCTGCGGCGATATTAATGGGCAGCGATATCGTGGATGCGGAAACGAGTGATTTGCTGGCTGCGGCGATCTGTCTGACGGCGCAAGACGATATCGTGATCGGCCCAGCGGCCGATGGCGGATATTGGTTGCTGGCGATGCAATCGTCCCAGCCACAGTTGTTTAAGGAGATGGTCTGGGGCTGCGCAGAAGTAACCAAGGTCACTCAAGCGCGGAGCGCGGAGTCTGATCTGCGCGTTCATCAACTGCCAACGCGTCACGACATTGATAGCGAAGACGACTACCGCAAATTTTCTTCAAGGATTGCGCAATTCACGCCATTGCCCTTGATGAGTGCGAACGATACTTAGCGAAGTTGCCGCTGCATGCGCTCAATTTCTGCGCAAAGCTGAGCGACTCGCCGCGCTGCGGTTGGGGAAATATCGACAAAGCGGGTGCGAAGTCGTGGCACACGCGGCCGTTCAGGAGCATCAAAATCGAGAAGCTCTACATTCGTGACTATCGATTGCTGATTCGACAGCAGAATGCGGCAGCTGGCCAGTTGATGTGAATCAAGCGCTGGTTCCAGGCGACCCTCATGAATTCGGGCACACAGCCCCCCGACGGAAAGATCTTTGAGATCTCCAACCAGAAAACGGTCTTCGGGCAGGTCGAAATGAACTTCGATGGCCTGACTTAGCGGCACAGCCACGCGATATTGGCGCCGCCGCTGTTCGTAGCTGACATGTGTGGGAAATTCTACGGTGTAGCAGCGCAAGCCTTTTTGCGTGCCGATCTGGTTTACCTGAGAAGAGAAGCGAAGTTCAACGCCTTC
>CANFVX010000389.1 GCA_947450495.1 Gammaproteobacteria bacterium | reverse complement strand
GCCAGCGCGTGATCGATGCCAGCGGCCTCGCCCATCAGATGCATCCCTACGGGACGGTCATCGAAGGAGAGTGGGACGCGGTGATGGCCTGTGTAAAGGCTTGCCATGAAGCCTTGCATCAGGAGGGCGTGCCGCGGGTGTTTACCAATCTCAAAGTAGGCACGCGCACCGACAAGCGCCAGCACATGGAAGATAAAATCGCGAGCGTAGAAGCCCTGTTGAACCCAGCGAGCTAATCAGCGCGGCGCCGCAGGCGTCGGGGAGACTCTTGAAATGGCGACGATTGAACCGAGTTTTGTCCACGGCGTCAGCGACGAACCCCTGCGCTATCTCACGATGGGGCAGTTGTTGCGCGATGCCGCCAGCCAGCATGCGGCGCGAGAAGCGCTGGTGGTGCGCCAACAGTCGATACGCTGGACCTATGCCGAACTCGACACGCGGGTTGATGCGCTGGCCGCCGGCCTGTTGGCACTGGGCCTGCAACGCGGCGAGCGTATCGGGATCTGGTCGCCCAACAACGCCGAATGGGTGCTGACCCAATTCGCCGCCGCCCGCGCGGGGCTGGTGCTGGTCAATATCAATCCGGCGTATCGCCTCTCCGAACTCGAATACGCGCTCAACAAAGTCGGTTGCGCCGCGTTGGTCACGGCCAGCCGCTTCAAGAGCAGCGACTATCTTGAGATGTTACGCACGCTGGCGCCGGAACTTGCCGATTGCGCGCCTGGCGCGCTACGCGCCAGCACCCTGCCCGCACTGCGGACGGTGATTGCGATCGACGAACAGGCGCATCCCGGCATGTTTCGCTTTTGCGATGTCTCCGCATTGGGAGGCGACGCCGAGCATGCCGAACTCCAGCGCCTCGCGCCCCTGCTGCAACCGGACGACGCGGCCAATATCCAGTTCACGAGTGGCACTACCGGCATGCCCAAGGGCGCCACGCTCACGCATTTCAATGTGATCAATAACGGCTACTTCGTGGGTCGCGCGATGCGCTTCTCGGCCGAGGATCGCTTGTGCATTCCGGTCCCGCTCTATCATTGTTTCGGCATGGTGATGAGCGTGCTGACCTGCGTCTCGCATGGCGCCACGATGGTGTTTCCGCCCGAGGCCTTTGAGCCGCGCGCGGTGCTTGAGGCGGTCGCCGCCGAGCGCTGCACCGCGCTGCATGGGGTGCCGACGATGTTCATCGCCGAACTTGATCACCCCGAATTCGCAGCGTTTGATTTGAGCACCCTCCGCACCGGCATCATGGCCGGCGCGCCTTGTCCGATTGAAGTCATGAAGCGCGTGCTGAGCGATATGCACATGACGGGCGTCACCATTGCCTATGGCATGACCGAAACGAGTCCCGTGAGCTTTCAGAGCGGTCTCGATGATCCGATCGACCGCCGGGTCTCCACCATTGGTCGGGTGCATCCGCACGTGCAGGTGAAGATTGTGGATGCCGATGGTTTGACGGTGCCGCGCGGCGAGAAAGGCGAACTCTATACCCGCGGCTACAGCGTGATGCTCGGCTACTGGAACGACCCGGAGCGCACGGCCGATTCGATCGACAGCGCCGGCTGGATGCACACCGGCGACCTCGCCGTGATCGACGACGAGGGCTACTGCAATATCGTGGGCCGCGTGAAAGACATGATCATCCGTGGCGGAGAAAACGTGTACCCGCGCGAGATCGAGGAGTTTCTTTATCGCCATCCCAAGATTCAGGACGTGGCGGTGTTTGGCGTGCCAGACCAGCGCTTTGGTGAACAGGTGGCGGTATGGATCAAGCTAAAGGAAGGTGAAAGCGCGGATGCGGACGAAGTCCGCGGGTTCTGTCAGGGACAGATTGCGCACTACAAGATTCCGCACCACGTGCGCTTTGTAGACGGCTTCCCGATGACGGTCACCGGCAAAATTCAGAAATTCATGATGCGCGACGCGATGGTGGACGAACTAGGCCTGGCGGTGGAACGCACCGCCTAGTTCGCCAGGCCCCGGCTCAATTCACCGGGGTGCGCCAAAGGTCGTCCAGATCCGGAAAGCGCCATTTGTCCTGAGATTCCCAGGACACGATTTTGTCGGCGCACCCACTGCCGGCCAAATCGACAATCCGCGGACGTTGCCGTTCGCGGCGATTGGCACAATAGAAAGTCTTGACCACCGGGGTGAGCAATGCGTCCTCGTGCGACTCCGTCACCACTGCCAGCAGGCCAGACTCAAGTCGTACCAAGGAGCCTAACGGAAAGATACCTACGCTTTTCACGAAGGCATGAAACACCGGCAGGTCGAAATGGCCCTTGGCCCATTCATTCATTTTGCGCAGCGCCTCGGCCGGGTTCCAGCCGAGTTTGTACGGCCTGTTTGAAGTGATGGCGTCGTAGACATCGCATACGGCGCCCATCTTGGCGTAGAGGCTGATGGCGTCACCCGACAGGCGGTCCGGATAGCCGGTGCCGTCTACTTTCTCGTGATGATGTAGCGTGACATCCAGCGGGATCTGCCCTGCCCCGCCGCCTTCCACCAGCATATCGAAGCCGGCTTTGGAGTGCCCCTTAATGAGTTCGTACTCGGCGTCGGTCAGCTTGCCGGGCTTGTTCAGCACTTCAAGGGGAATGACGGATTTACCCAGATCGTGTACGAGGCCGGCCAGACCCAACTCGCGAACCGTATCTTCTGCCAGGCCCAGACGCCGCGCGAGGGCCAGCATGAGGCCGCAGACCGCCACCGAGTGCATATAGGTGTAGTCGTCTTTGGACTTGAGGCGGGCCAGCGATACCAGTGCGCTCGGATGGCGCATTACCGAGGCGCTGATTTCTTCTACCAGCGGGGCGAGGCCCGCGGTATCCACCGACTTGCCCATGCGGGCTTCTTTAAACATCGACACCACCGCGCCCCGCGCCCGGTTACAGATGCGCGCCGCGCGCTCCACCTCTTCGACCGCGGACACCTTCACCGTCGGCAAAGCGCTCAGGGTGGCGGCGACGAGATCTGCTTCGTTGTTTCGGGCCACCTCCTCGCGGGAAGCACCGCCTTCAACATCAAGGCCTCGACTGGTATCGATCCAGCATTCGCTGACGCCACTTGCAT
>CANFVX010000388.1 GCA_947450495.1 Gammaproteobacteria bacterium | reverse complement strand
GGCGCCGCGAGCTTTACTAACGCCATCGCCAATGACCTGCTGGGCACCGCGACGGTGTCGGTGAATACCACCGGTCGCACCAGCAGCGGCGGCAAGCTGAAGGCGGGCGACTACACCGGCATTGAGTCGGTGAGCGCCCTGTCTGGCGACGATGCGTCGAACTACACGTTTGCCACCGTCACCGGCGACTACTCGGTGAGCACGCTGGCGTTGACCGGCACCGCCATCGCGGCGAGCGGCTCGGTGTACGGCGATACGATGTCGCCGGGTGGGGTGAGTTGGAGCAACCCGGTGGCGGGTGATGCGGTAAGCGCTGAGACATCGTTGGTCTCTGCCCTCACCAGCACGAGCGGCAAGGTGAAGGCGGGCAGCTATCGGCAGACAGCAGCAGCCAGCCTGACCGGCGCCGATGCAGCGAACTACAGCTTTGCCGGTTTCACCACCAGCGCGGCCAATTACACGGTCTCGCGGCTGGCGCTGGCGGGCAGCATTGCCGCCGGCAACTCGGTGTACGGCTTCGCGCTGCGGCCGGGCGTGGCGAGTTTCAGCAACGTCGTGCCGAACGATGCGGTGTCGGCCAGGGCGGCGGTGGATTACGGCATCAGCGACGAGAGCGGCAGCGGTCATCTGAAGGCCGGGACGTATACGGGCGCTGAGTACGTGAGCCGGTTGCGCGGCGCGGACGCGGCGAACTACACGGTGGACGACAGCGTGACGGGCGACTACACCGTGAATCAGCGGGTGTTGACGGGCTCGATTGCGACCGGCACCTCCATCTACGGTAACGCGCTCACGCCGGGTGCGGTGAGCTTCACGAATGCGCTGGTGGATGATGTGCTCACGCCCACGGTGTTGGTGAACACCGCCGGTCGCACCAGCAGCAGTGGCAAGCTGAAGGCGGGCAGTTACACCGGCATTCAAACGGTGAGCTTGCTGTCTGGCGATGATGCGGCCAACTACAGCTTGGGCACCCTCACTGGCAACTACACGGTGAGCAAGCGGGCGCTAACGGGCTCGATTGCCCAAGGCACCTCGAAGTTCAAGGCCACGCTTAAGCCGGGTGTTGCGAGCTTCACCAACAAGGTGGCGGGGGACGCGCTGGGGACGGTGGTGGTGAGTGTGAACACCACGGGCAAGCTGAAAAGCGGTTTCCTGCCGGCGGCAAGCTACACCGGGATCGAGTTCATCAAGAGCCTGTCTGGTGTAGACGCTGTCAACTACACGTTTGCCAACGTGAAGGGCAACTACAAGGTCACGCCGTAGGGCTTGGTTCGAGCTTCAGGCGGCGCGAGGTGCGTGCGCGCCGCCTATGAGGCACCACTCAGAGGTGCCGCAGGGAGCGGGCAACTCTGCCGCCGGCAAGGGCGGATTGGAGTGCCGCCACCAGCGGCGTTTTCGGTACCGCGATAGTGCCTTCATGGGTCGACACGCTCACCGCGATCACCGCCAGCGCCGTCACGATGACGAATGCCGTATGGAACAGGGCGGCGACCATCGGACTCTTTTTTCCACATGCACCGTGGCGACGCCGATCTGCGCCAGCAGACCCAGAATCAGCACGCGCGCCCAGCGAGTGGAGCCTGCTTTCGCATGGGCGAGATTGAGGCGTTGCGAGCGCGCGGTGATGAAGGTGCCTATGGCGCGCAGCAGCTCCGCTGACAATGCCGGGCGACCTTGGCGCTCTCTACGAGCTCGATAACGCGAGCGTGAAGCGCGAAGAAAGCCTGTTCCGTTTCGGGCGAACTGTCTCCGCTGGAGAGCAGGGGCCACTCCTGATTGAGGGTGAGTTGCAGATAGCGGTGCTCGAGTTCGATGAGTCCAGCCTGATGAATCTCGGGCATGGCGAGCGCAAGCCGCACCAGTTGGCGCGCGGCAACCGCTTCTTCCCGCACCGCCGCCGCGTTGTTTCCAAAGTTGGTCCATACGGCCGCGCGGACTATCAGGAACAACCGGCGCGGCATCGGCCCACCGTCTACGCGATGCCCCAGTCGGACTCGAATGTTGTCGCGGCATCCTCAGCCAAGTTCTGACACACTCGCGCCGGCGTCATCTATCCCCGAGGAGAAATCGAATGCGGATTCTTTGCTTCATGCGCGACGCAGTACTGGGCATTTTGCTAATGAACTGCGCGGGGCAGGCCGCCGCCGCCACGCTCGACATCCCGCCGCGCCTGCAATGGGATGCCAACTACGGCTACTGCGGTGAAACCTCGCTGGTGAGCGCCGGGCTCTACTACGGCCAATACCTCTCGCAGTTTGATGCGCGCAGCGCGGCGTCGAGTCCGCTTGCACAAAACCGCGAGGATTCGCAGTTGCTGCCGGGCGTGAACGATGTGCGAGCCGCCACGCGTGCGCACCTTCAATCGCAGGTCTGGGTCAATTCAACACCAGGCCCGGCCAATACCGCCGCATTTCTGACCTGGGTCAAAACCAGAGTGCTGCTGGGCCAGCCCGTGATCATTGGCGTCTACACCAACGAATATCGTTTTAACAACGACCCCGACCCCGCGGCAGGGCAGTCTGAGTATGACCACATCGTCACCGTCACCGGCGTTGAGTCCAGGTATCCGATGACGTTGCCCGCCGTGTACTACGCCGACGACACGCTCACGCTGGAAGACCATGGCATTTGGACCAATGCGAGCGGCGCTTCGCAGTACCGGTTCTCGTATTCCTTCGCCGGGTTTCCAGCGACGCGTCGACAGGCCAATCGGCAAACGGGCCCGGTGTATTCGCTGGCCAACGATGAGGCCAATTACGGCATTGCCATTACCGGCGTGACCGATCCGCAACGCCTGACTTTGCCGGTGCGCGTGAGCACCAACCGCAACGACGAATCTCCGGCGATGCGGGACGGCGCGACTACGCGGCCGGCGCCGATGCCTTTACGGCTCACGGTGACCGTGTCCGGTTTGAAGCCGCTGGTGAGCTATCGGCTTTATCGGTACAGCAGCCTGACCGCAGTGCCAAATTCGGGCTTCAACGCCGCCGCCGCGAAAGCCGCAAAGGTGTGGACCTTCTCGGTGCCGCGCGGCGTGACCCGCTATGTGCAAACGGTACCGATCATGTCTAACGAAGTGGCGGTG
>CANFVX010000387.1 GCA_947450495.1 Gammaproteobacteria bacterium | reverse complement strand
GGGTGTTCAGCCCAATGAGGAAGCCGGGGGCTTTCCACGGCCGTTCGAGATGCCCCGAGTCCACGCGATGAATCCAGCCGGCGTTGAGGTTAAGGAAGTTGAACAGGATGTAGCCCACGTTGGACACGGCCAGCACGTAGAAGTAGCCCGCAACGTCCGAGGCCAGCGCCATCAGGAACAGGTTGAACGCGAAATCGGTCCACATGGCACCGGTCGGCGCGCCGTTCTGATTGACCTTGCTGAGATACTTCGGCAACCAGCCGTCGCGCGAGCCCTGATAGAGCGTGCGTGAAGAACCGGCCATGGCGGTCATGATCGCCAGCACCAGCGCCATGATCATCAGAATGACAAAGATCTGCGTGATGATCTTGTTGCCGCCCATCATGTTGCCCAGCGCTTCCGCGACCCCAGTGCCGTCCACAATGCCGGTCGCCAGCATGCCGGAGTGGCCGAGCACACCCTGGAAGGCGAAAGGAATCAGGAAGTAGAACACCGCGCACAAAAGGCCGGAGAAGAAGATGGCCTTGAAGGTGTCGCGCTTGGGGTTGGTGAGTTCCGAGGTGTAGCAGACCGCAGTTTCAAAGCCGTAGGTCGACCAGGCGGCGATGAAGAGACCGCCGAGGAAGAGCGTCCAGCCGCCGGTGTTCCAGACGCCGTCGGTGGCCGCGTAGGCGGCGGTCGGCGGCAGGATGCCGGTGATGTTGGTGCCGTCGATGGAGCCATTCAAAATGGGCAACAATCCCACCAGCAGCAGCGGCACCAGCACCACGATGGCCAGCAGTTTCTGGGCGGACGCGGTGGATGAAATGCCGCGATGCTGGATGGCGAAGATGATGAGCATCATCACCGCGCCAATGACAAAGGTGGCATTGAAGTGCAGCGTGCCGAGGCCGGGAATGGCAAGCGACAGCGCTTCCCAGGTGCGCACGGCCGGCGTGAGTGCGGAAACGCCGTCGGCGGCGAGCAGGGCTTTCATGGCGTCCGCGGCGGAAGCGCCCGCGTTGGCGGCCAGCCACTCGGCGATGCGCGGGCTGTCGGAGGCAATGCTCGAAGCATTCGCCGCCACCCAGTCCAGCACGGCCTGCGAATCCGCCGCCGGGATGGGATAGGTGGCGTTCAGGATGTAGCCGGCGGCGATGACGCAGCCGAGCGAGAGCACCGGACTCCACGCAAACCAGTTACACCACACCGAGAGCGGCGCCACCAGTTTCGAATAGCGCAACCACGCAGTGGCACCGTAGACCGACGCGCCGCCCGACTTGTTGCCGAACATGCCGGCCATTTCGGCGTAGGTGAAGGATTGCAGGAAGCCCATCACCATCGAGATGATCCAGACAACGAAGGCGGCCTTGCCCGCGACGCCGGCGATGCCGCCGATGGAAAACAACACGAGCGGTGGCACACCGGCCGCGACCCAGAAGGCGCCCTTCCAGTCGATAGTTCTTTGCAGGGTATTGGCTGAGCCCGTTGCGTCGGCAACGGCAGCCGCAGTGGTATTCATTCCCGGTTTCTCCTCATCTTGGTTTCGATTTGGTCTGTGCCGCTAGGCGAACACAGCCGTTTTGCAAAGTTCGGGCCGCAAGTAAATTGCCACCCGAATCGCAATCTTTCCGCCGATTTTCTGGCGGAATCTCAAATCAAACGCGGCCCACCGGGCGGGCTGCGCGCACCACGAACTGGCGTTATTGAACGGTCACGCACCAGTCTCGTGGCAATGGGAGGAGCGTGTGCGGAGCGGCTTCCTCAGGCGCGGACCCGGCTCTTGTCGGGATCGTAATGAGGGAAACGCACCACCTCCGCCGTCAGTCGCTTCTGCTGCCCATCGAGTTTGCCGATCTCAAGCACCGTGCCGACGGCCGAATGCGCAACGTCGACGCGGGCGAGCGCAATTTGCTGTTTGAGAATAGGCGAGTGGGTGGCGCTCGTCACCAGCCCAATCTGCGCCCGCCCCACGTGCACGCAGTCCCCATGGCCCACACATTCATTGCTATGAATCAGCAAGCCCACGAGTTTGCGCTGCGGATGCGCCCGGCGTTGGGCCAAGGCGTCGGAGCCCACAAAAGCCTCTTCCTTGCTCGCCGGGCAGGTGAAGCCGATGCCGGCTTCAAACGGATCGGTCTGATCGCAGAAGTCGTAGCCGGCGAATACCAAGCCAGCTTCGATGCGGAGCATGTCCAGCGCGGAGAGGCCTAGCGGCATGATCCCGTGCGGCGCGCCGGCGGCCATGATGGCGTCCCATACGGTGGGCGCCTGCGAAGGGTGGCACCACACTTCAAATCCCAACTCGCCGGTGTAGCCGGTACGCGAGACGAGCACCGGGCAACCCGCAAGTTTGCCAATGGTGAAGCGGAACCAGCCCAACTCGGCAAGGCTGGGCTGATGGGGTGGGGTAACGACGAGGCCCTGCAGAATCTCACGCGAGCGGGGACCTTGCACCGCCAGGTTATGGAGTTGGTCGGTAGACGACTTCACCCGCACATCAAGCCGGTTGGTCTGGGCCAGTTCGCGCAGCCATACGCCCACGTAATCGTCGCCGGACACCAGCCGGAAGGTGCCCGTGCCCAAACGGAACAAGGTGCAGTCGTCCAGCATGCCGCCGTGCGGGTAGCACATGGCGGAGTACACCACCTGACCCACTGCCAGCTTGCGCACGTCGCGCGTGATGGCGAGTTGGGCGAGGAGTTCGGCGTCCGGCCCGAGGAGTTCAAATTTGCGGAGCGGCGACAGATCCATCACCACCGCGCGCTCTCGACAGGCCCAGTATTCGGCGATCGGGCCTTCGTTGGTAAAGCAGGTCGGCAGCCAGAAGCCGCGATATTCCACGAGATTGCGGGTCAGCGCGGAGATGCGGGGATGAAAGCCGGTCTCGCGCGTGAGTTGGGGCGGTGCGTCGGGCGTCATGCGATGAGCGATTCCTTTGGCGAAGCGATGTTCGGCGGCGTAAACCCGCACGTGGATGTCGGTCGGCACCCAGGCGTTGGCGGGGTCGATGTCGTCGGTGCAGGACGACGACGCGCACACCAGATCGGTGAGTGCGCGCAACAACACGTAATCGCCGGGCCGGGACCAGGGCTCATCCATGCCGATGCTGCCGTCGGCATT
>CANFVX010000386.1 GCA_947450495.1 Gammaproteobacteria bacterium | reverse complement strand
CGTACTCCGGCCGCGCGATCGAGTGCCCACCCCAGCACACCACCAGACCGCGTTGTGACCCGGCGCTGAGCAAGCCGGCCTGCCTGAGCAGGTGGAACACCATGTTGGTGATTCCGGCGGGACTCAGGTTATTCAGCGCCAGCGTGGGGGCCAGTTCCCGTGAAATAAACACAATGTCCCGCAGCACCGCAAACAGCAGCTCGCGGATCCCTTTAATCATCCGGCCCTCAACAAAGGCCTGCGCGGGTGCGTTCGTAAGATGCAATCTCAAGCCCCGGTCTACCTGTTCAAAGTTGACGTCGAAGTCAGGATAGGCTTCCAGAAGTTGACGCGCGTCGTCGCTCTCAATCCCGCTCGTCAACGCGGCCAGCGCACAGCGCCGAAACATGTCGTAAACAGGCCCTTTCCGCGCGACACATAGGTCGTTGACCTCGGATTGGGACAATACGGCCAGACTGCTTTCCGGCATGACCGACACCTGAGGAATGACATCGCGAATTTTGCTCATCGGGTAATTTTCCGGCGTTCCCTGCCCACTCAGCCTGTGCTAGCGAAAAGGTGTTGAAGTGAATTAATTCCTTGGGCTAGTATCGCCTAAGAGATCAGTAGGTTAGTAGATCATCATGACAAAACTGATCAGATCAACCATCTAAATAAAACTAGTGTTGGATCGAGGGGGAAAACGTATGGGCACGAGCATGATGTCTGAAGGCTGGAATGCACTGGTGGATGAGTTAAAAACGCTCGAGGCGTTTTTCCCGTTGCTCGGATCGCCGGGCGAACAGGACGAGGTGCTGGAAGAAATAGCCGAGCTTGAGGAGTTAATCGCGGCCGCCGGTATCCCGGAAGACGAACACTCCCAACGTGCGCTGGCGTTTCTGCACGAAGAACTGGCGCGGAAGCGACGCCTGCTCGACAGAATCTGAGGCAGGCAGGAGGGCTTTCGCCCTCCGCCCTATGAGCTTTACAGGCTCTCCATGCGCGATTTCAGATACTCCCCAAACTGCAGGTGGAGCTCCGGGTGCCTGAGCGCGTACTCAACCGTGGCTTCCAGATACCCCAGTTTCGACCCACAGTCGTAGCGCTTGCCCTCAAACTCGTACGCCACCACCTGCTGACGCTCCAGTAGCGTGGCGATGCCATCGGTGAGCTGAATTTCACCGCCCGCTCCCCGATTGGTCTGCTCCAAAATCCCCAGAATGTCCGGCGGCAGGATGTAACGGCCCACCACGCCGAGCGTGGACGGCGCCACCTCCGGCTTGGGTTTTTCCACAATGCTTTGAATCTTGCCCACGCGCTGGTCGATCGGGCGCACTTCCACGATGCCGTACTTGTCGGTATCCGAGCGCGGCACCGGCTGAACCGCAATCACCCCGGTGTTGTAGTGGCCGTAGATGTCGACCATCTGCCCCAGGCAGCCGCGGGTACCGCCGTCGATAAGGTCGTCGGCCAGCAGCACCGCAAACGGCTCGTTGCCGATCGCAGGTTTGGCGCACAGTACCGCGTGCCCCAAGCCCAGAGGTTCTGCCTGACGGATGTAAATGCACGACACGCCGGTCGGCAGGATATTGCGAACAATATCCAGCATGTCTTGTTTATTTTTCTTTTCGAGCTCGGCCTCAAGTTCGTAGGCCTTGTCGAAATGATCTTCGATTGAACGCTTGGCCCGTCCCGTGACGAAAATCAGTTCCTTGATGCCGGCCGCAACGGCCTCTTCGGCCGCGTACTGAATGAGCGGTTTGTCCACCACGTTCAGCATTTCCTTGGGGTTTGCCTTCGTCGCAGGCAGAAAACGAGTGCCGAGACCCGCTACGGGGAAGACGGCTTTGCGTACTTTCATGGTCACGTAGAGCTCCGTTTGAAGGGTAAAACAGTGGCGGCCTCAGCGAGGTTGCGGGCCGCGGCGCCGGATAGCTCGGGCACGGCTTCGTTCAGCAGCGCCTGCAAGCGGTCCTCGTCAAAGTCTTTGACTGCCTGTTTGATTTGCCCGAACCAGCGATCGAGCTGGGCTGCGTCTTGTCGCATATGGGCCGCCAGAAACAGCTTGGGATGGCTCGTCTGACGCAGATTTTCATCGTCGTTGAAGAGCTCCTCAGACAGCTTCTCGCCCGGTCTCAGACCGGTGTACACAATCTTGATGTCGCGTCCGGGTCGCTTGCCGGAAAGATGGATCAGCTGCTCGGCGAGGTAAGTGATGTTGACCGGCTCGCCCATGTTGAGGACAAAAATATCGCCTCCGCGACCAATCGCGGCGGCTTGCAAGATCAGCTGGCTAGCCTCGGGGATCGTCATGAAATACCGGGTCGCTTCGGGGTGGGTGACGGTCACCGGCCCGCCGCGGGCAATTTGTTCGCGAAAGAGCGGCACCACGCTCCCCGCCGAGCCCAGCACGTTGCCAAACCGAACCGTAATAAAGCGCGTCGCGGCGGCTGCGGAATTGCGCCGCTCGCAGACCATCTCGGCCACGCGCTTGGTAGCGCCCATCACGCTGCTTGGGCGTACCGCCTTGTCGGTGGAAATCAGCACCATGGCGTCGCAGTGGTGACGCAGCGCGGCGTCCGCCACCGCCGCCGTGCCGAGAACATTGTTGCGAACCCCTTCCCGAATCTGCGCCTCGACAATCGGCACATGCTTGTACGCAGCGGCATGAAATACCACCTTGGGTAGATAGGTCGCAAACACGTTTTCCAGCGCTACCTCATCGCACACATCCCCCAGCAACGCATGCAACACCAGCTGCGGATAGGTCTGGCGAAGTTCGCGCTCGATGAGATAGAGGTTGTGCTCGTTGCGTTCGAAGACCACCAGGCGCGCCAGCCCGAGTCCGGCCAGTTGTCGACACAGCTCGGACCCGATCGAGCCGCCGCCGCCGGTGACCAAAACGGATTGGCCCCGTAGCTGGCGCTGAATCCCTTCCCAGTCCAGCGCCACGGTGGTGCGGCCTAACAAATCTTCAATGGCGACCTCGCGGACTTCCCCAAGGCCAATCCGGCCAGAGACCAGATCTTCCAGCCGGGGCAAAGTCCGAAAGGCACATGCGGCGTGCTCGCAAATCGAAACGATGCGGCGCATTTCGCCACCGCTGGCCGAGGGAATAGCGATCAGGATGAGATCAATGCGGTG
>CANFVX010000385.1 GCA_947450495.1 Gammaproteobacteria bacterium | reverse complement strand
GGCGTGAGCGATCCGGAGCAAAAGCGCAAGATCATCGGGCGGCTCTTTATCGAAGTCTTCGATGAGGAAGCCGCCAAGCTCAGCAACGTCGAATTTCTCGCGCAGGGCACCATCTATCCCGACGTCATCGAATCCGCCGGCAGCAAAACTGGCAAAGCGCACGTCATCAAGAGCCACCACAACGTGGGTGGCCTGCCGGCGCATATGAAGCTGAAACTCGTTGAGCCCATCCGCGAGTTGTTCAAGGACGAAGTGCGCCGGATTGGGCTCGAACTCGGCCTGCCACGCGAGATGATCGACCGCCATCCGTTTCCGGGCCCGGGCCTCGGCGTGCGCATCCTTGGCGAAGTCACGCAGGACGCGGCGGACACGCTCCGCCTCGCCGATCACATTTTCATTGAAGAACTCCGCCGCGCCGGCTGGTACGAGAAAACCAGTCAGGCTTTCGCCGTCTATCTGCCGGTGAAGAGCGTGGGCGTGACCGGCGACGGCCGCCGCTACGCGCCGGTGATTGCACTCCGCGCCGTTGAAACCATCGACTTCATGACCGCCCATTGGGCGCATCTGCCCTACGAGTTGCTGGACGTGTGCTCGCGCCGCATCGTCAACGAAGTGCCGGGCGTCTCGCGCGTGGTCTACGACATCTCGGGCAAGCCGCCGGCGACGATTGAGTGGGAGTAGGGGCGGTGCCGTAATTTCGGCACATCACCTGATCCGGGTCCGGCGTTCTGATTGACAGGTTCCGTATCGCGGAACATCCTTGCTCATGATTCGTTCGTTTGCGTGTGTAGATACCGAGGCGTTGTTCTACAGCCGCCCGGTGCCACGCTTCCGCAACATTGAGCGAGTAGCCAGAAGAAAACTGCTCCAGATGCATGCAGCCTCGGAGTTGGCCAGCTTGCGTGTTCCGCCCGGCAACCATCTCGAGGCATTGAAGGCTGACCGAAAAGGTCAGTACAGCATCCGTATCAACGACCAGTGGCGAATCTGCTTCATCTGGAGGGCAGACGGTGCGCACGAGGTCGAAATCGTGGATTACCACTAGGGATATTAAACATGGCAGAGCTGCTTGAGGAAATTCATCCCGGCGAAATCCTGCTGGAAGAATTCATGAAGCCAATGGGCATCAGTGCGCGCCAGCTGGCAGCAGACATCGACGTCTCGCCCAGCCGGATTAGTGAACTGGTGAACGGGCTGCGCCCCATCACGGCAGACACCGCACTCCGGCTGGGCATGTTCTTCGGCATGGAGCCACGGTTCTGGTTGAACCTGCAGTCCGAGTACGACATTCGGGTGGCAGACCGCGCCTTGCGGGCCAAGCTTTCCCCGCGCATCCGGGTCCATCAATCAAACGTCAGATAGGGCCATATGCTGTCGACGACTGGGTGCTATACGACAACGCCGGTGTAGCGCCGATACTGCTCGAATGGGGGAGACGAAGATGAAACAGGAAGCCCTCCATCTGGAGACGAATCCCGATTTGGCAAGTTCACTTGCAGCAATGCACCGGGCTGCAGCGCCAGCCCACGAGGTCGTGATCCAGACGGGCACGGAAATCATCATCGTCGAGGACGGGAAGCGCGTTCGCATTGCGGCTGATGACCTTCGCGTGGGGCGGGTGGGGCGGTGATGCTCCGATCCCTCTCAAGCTCCGGTCAGTTGAGCACACAGCGACTCGATCGGACCCGAGGACTTCGAAATTGTCTCAAGCGAATAAGCATAAAGTGGCACTCATCGGCCTCGAACACACCCCCCGACACATACGGCCTGCCCGAGCGAGTTAACCGCCGCGCCACCTCCGGGTGTCGAGGAACACCACACCGCGCCAATAGAATCTTGGACGCATTGGCCCGGGCCAGATTTCACTTGCCCGAGTGAATTAGCAAAAGCACCGCCCCCTGGTTGTTGAGCGCACACAACATGCCCGAGAGCGTTCGTGGCGCAACCGCCGGGACCTACGACTACTCTGCCTAAGCTATCTACTGCTGCGCCACCGCCGGGGGGCGCGCAGACAACCCGTCCAAGGGAGTCTTGAGCACATGCTTGCTGAGCACCAGCTTCGGTCGACAGCGCAAGTCCACTAGCAAAAAGGGAAAATGTCAGAACTGTCCATTTCATGGCACTCTCCATTAGAGATTCAATGGCTGCGGTCAACAGCATTTGGTGACCGGAGCATAGTTACGCCCGAGGCGCTCGCGCAAGACGTGCAGAATGGGGCGGGCATCGCGCGAAGCCAACAGATCAGGTGCTGCGGCGTTGGTGATGCGGATGCCCTGCGTAATGCAAGCCTGCGTTTCGTCGATCGCAGATGCACGCACGAGGTCCCGTCTTTTGAACTGGCCCTTCGCTGCGATACGCTCAATTTTTTGAAAGGGAGTTGATTCATGGGAAAAGCTTTCCCCCTTGCGGTGGCTGTGATTTTGTTTGGCTCAAGCTGGCGCGTTTTTGCAGCCAGTACGATGACAGGCAATGAGCTCATTCAGCAGTGCGGTGCTGCTGTGTCATCAATGGATGGGAAGTTGGCTCTAACCTTAGACGCAGACCTTTTCGGGCAAGGGTACTGCACAGGTTTGGTAAACGCTGCTTTTATGGCCGTGAAAGGGCTTTGCCTGCCGGAAGGCGTAACGATGGGGCAACACGTGCGCGTGGTTTACAAGTATCTACAAGACCATCCAGAACTCCTTCATGAACAGGACAGAGTACTTGCAGCCATAGCCCTTTTCGACGCGTACAGTTGCCCAAAAAAGCGTTAAGGCCGACTTAAAGGGTTAGGTCGCTCGTTGATCTAGTCAGCAAGCGTTTGATTCCGGTTCGAACTTGCAATTGCCGCGATAAGCTGGATGCAAATGAAAAGGACACGCCATGATGAAAGGATTCTTGTTGTTTTGCGCATTGCTGCTAGGCGCGGTGTCTGCGGCAAGGGCTGACTTTGACAGAGGGATGATGGCGTATGAGGCAGGCGATTACGCGACTGCGCTGCGGGAATGGAGGCCGCTGGCTAACCAAGGCAAGGCTTGGGCGCAGTACAGCATTGGCCTCATGTACAACTTCGGGCAAGGCGTGCCGCAGGATTATAAGGAAGCTGTGAATTGGTACAGCCTTGCGGCTGAGCAAACTTACGCCCCTGCCCAGTTCGTCCTGG
>CANFVX010000384.1 GCA_947450495.1 Gammaproteobacteria bacterium | reverse complement strand
GGTGCCGGCGTCGGCGAGCGTCGGCTCCAACCCAACGAGTTCCTGCGCCAGACCGGGCAGGCGCTGTTCGAACTGGCAGCCGAGGTCTTTCACGATGGAGGCTTGCAGACCCGGATCGATGCCTTCGTTCAGCATGCCGGCAACCGACAGCGACATATTCCGCAAGGTCACCGCCCAAGCGACTTCCGCGCCCACTTTGGCGAGCGCCGCGGGGCTGGCGTTCTTGCCCAGCGCATCCACCAAACGGCTCAGCAGGATGAAGCAGGACAGATAGCGTTCCGGGCCGCTGCGTTCAAACGCGAGTTCGGCCACCACCTGTTTCCAGCCGTCACCTTCCTTGCCCAGCAGCGCGTCGGCCGGGAGCAGGGCGTCGACAAACGATACTTCGTTGAAGTGTCCGCGGCCGGCGAGGTCTTTGATGGGGCGGGCCGTGATGCCCTTGGTGGCTTTCAGATCGATCAGGAACTGCGACAGGCCGCGATGCTTGCTGTCGGGACTACTGTCGGTGCGGAGCAGGGCGATCATGTAGTCCGCGCGGTGCGCGTTGGTGGTCCAGATTTTGGTGCCGTTGATGAGCCAGCCGTCGGCGACCTTGTCGGCGCGGGTTTTGACTGACGCCAAATCCGAGCCCGAATTGGGTTCGCTCATGCCGATGCAGAAGCAGACTTCGCCGGCGGTGAGGGCCGGAATGATTTTCTGCTTCTGGGCTTCGGTGCCGTAGCGCACGATCACCGGGCCGCTCTGGCGGTCGGCGATCCAGTGGAAGCCCACCGGCGCGCCGGCGGCGAGGGTTTCTTCCACGATGACGTAACGTTCCAGCGCTGACCGCTCGTGGCCGCCGTAGGCTTTCGGCAGGGTCATGCCCAGCCAGCCTTTGGCGCCCAGCTTGCGGCTGAACTCCGGATCAAAGCCGTCCCAGGTATTACTGCGGACCAGCGGCGAGTAGGCCTTTAAGGTGTCATCCAGAAACGCCCGGACTTCGGCCCGCAAGGGGGCGAGGGAGTCCGGCTGTTCATAGCGCGGAAAACGCAGACTTTCGATATTCAACATGCAGAGTGCTCCATTTCAGCCTCAGGCCGGGGCGCCGGCGCGGCGGGCAAATTCCCACGCCACGTCGGCCAGTTCGCGCACGAGATCGCTGGTGGTTTGGGCATGCTCGCTGGCGGCAGTGCCTTCTTCCACCCGCTTGATAATGCCCTGATAAATCGCCGCTACTCTCCATACGGTGTAGGCGCGGTAATAGTCCATATGCTCGATGTGCTGGCGCCCGGTGAGCTGGCAGTAGCGCGCGGTGTAAGCGGCTTCGTCCGGAATGCCCAGTGCGGCCAAATCGAGCCCGCCCAGACTGCTCAGGCGCTCGCCCATCTGCGGCAACAGCCAGGGCAGCAAGTGATAGGTGAAGTCGCCAAACGGGTGACCAATCGTGGACAGTTCCCAGTCCAGCACCGCGACCACGCGGGGCTCGGTGGGGTGGAAGATCATGTTGTCCATGCGGTAGTCGCCGTGAACGATTGATACCGAGTCTTCCACCGGCACGTTGGCCGGCAGCCAGGCGTTTAGCCGATCCATGAGCGGGATTTTGTCGGTTTCGGACGCGATGTAGTTCTTGGTCCAGCGGTTGATCTGGCGCGCGAAGTAGTCGTTCGGCTTGCCAAACGCTTCCAGCCCGATTTTGCGATAGTCGAGGCTTTGCAGCTGGGTGAGCGTGCCCACCATGGCGTCGTAAATGGCGGCGCGTTCGGCGGGCGCCATTTCCGGCAGGGTCATTTCCCACAGCACGCGGCCTTCCACCATTTCCATCACATAGAACATGGTGCCGAGCACGCTGTCGTCGGTGCAGAGCGCGAACGGGCGCGGCACCGGAAAGCCCGTGCCATGCAGCGCTTTGATGACCGTGTACTCGCGATCGACCGCGTGGGCCGAGGGCAGGAGCGGCCCTGGCGGCTTTCGACGCAGCACGTAGCGGCGGCCGGGGGTGATGAGCTGGTACGTTGGATTGGACTGGCCACCCTTGAACCGGCGCACTTCCAGCGGGCCTTTGAAATCCGGGATTTCTTTGGCGAGATAGGCCTGCAGTCGCTCGACATCCAGTGCCAGATGCGACTCAACGGCCTTGGTGCCAGAAAACATGTCTTGTCGTGAACTCGTGGTCATGAAAATTCTCTTGGGCGGGTTAGCGAGTAGGGCCGGCAACGACGCCGGCATCGTGAAGGCGGCCGATTTCACCGCTGGACAGGCCCAGCAGGTCGGCAAGAATCTCATCGGTATGTTCGCCCAGACGCGGCGCGCGGCGGGCAGGTTCGCGGCTCACCGCACCGAAGTGCATGGCCTGTCCGGCCACCGGGTAGGTGCCGATGTCGGGCTGCTCGACCAGATGGAAAATCGGATTGTCCGGCGAGCAGTCGGGATCGTGGTCGATGAGGTCGGTCATGGACTGATATTTGCCCCAGCACACGCCCTGCGCTTCAAACGCGCTGCTCAGCGCCGCCAGCGGCTGGGTGCTGATAAAACCGGCGAGGGCCTCGGCAATTTCGCGGCGGGCGAGGTAGCGCGAACCTTCCTGATCCAAATCCAGTCCCAGGCGCGCGCCCAGTGCCGCCATGGTGTCTTTCAAACCGGTCGCCGCCAGCAGGCTGCTCCACATCTTCGGACTGATGGCCATCACCATCACGCGCGTGCCGTCGGCGGTCACGAAGTCGCGGCCGAAGGCACCGTAAAGGTAGTTGCCGCCACGGGTGCGTTCGGTGCCGTTGATTTTGCGGTCGCCCACAAACCCGAGATGCCCGACGGTGGCCAGCGCCACGTCCGCCAGCGCCAAATCAATCCGTTGACCTTGGCCCGTTTGATCGCGAAACCGCAGCGCCGCCAGCAGGCTGGTTGATGCCAGCAGCGCGGCGGTGATGTCCCAGGCCGGCAGCACGTGGTTAATCGGGCGGTCGTCGTCTTCGGGGCCGGTCAGGAAGGGATAGCCCACCTTGGCGTTGACCGTGTAATCCAGCGCCGTGGTGCCGTGGCGGTCGCCCACGATCGCCAGTTGAATGACGTCCGCCCGGTGCTGGCACAGGCTCTCATGTGCGAGCCAGCCCTTGGCCGGCAGATTGGTCGACATGATGCCGCCGTTGGCGCCGGGCAGGGCGATGAGGCGGGTGATAAGTTCTCGCGCCTCGGGG
>CANFVX010000383.1 GCA_947450495.1 Gammaproteobacteria bacterium | reverse complement strand
GGCCGCTTGCCCGGCGCATAGACGTTGGGGTGCGCAGGTTCCAGCGCAAAGCCCGCGCCTCGCGAATGCAGCGCGAAGCCACCTTCGGGCACCACCACCGTCGAGCCAAAGGCGTTGAAGATGCTCTGAATGCACGACACCACCAGCCCCGCATCGTCAGCCGCGCAGAAATAGGTGGTATCGGTCCCCGGCAGCAGGCCGGGCGGAAAATCTGGCGTTGCCCGCAAGGGATTGATGAGCGCGGCGCGGCTTGCCGCATAAGCCGGCGAGATGAGTTCAGTGATCGGGCCGGGCGCAAACGCCGGATCGGCGTAGTAGCGGGCGCGGTCGGCAAAGGCGAGTTTTTTCGCTTCGATGAACCAGTGCCACCAGGCGGCATCGTCCCGCCGCGACGGCGGCGGCGCCTTGCTCATCAGATTCAAGATCTGCAGCACCGCCGCGCCCTGCCCGTTCGGGGGCAAGGCGTAGATCTCGTGGCCGCGATAAACGGTGCTGAGCGGCGTGACCCAGTCGCTTTTGACGCTGTTCAGATCTGCCTGGCTAAACGGCGCGCCGGCCGCGGCCATTCGCGCGAGCAAAGCCTGTCCCAACACCCCGTCGTAAAAGCCGCGCCGCCCTTCGCGGGCGATGAGTTCAAAGGTGTCGGCCAGCGCGGGATTGCGCAGCGTCGCGCCCGCCGCCGGCGGCGCGCCGTCCAGCGTGAACAAGGTCTTGAAGGCCTCGAGGCCGTCATGAGCGTGAGGGTCGGCATCAATTTCATCGAGCGCCAAGGCCCAGCCCCGCGCGGTGACCGGCTGCACGGTAAAGCCCGAGCGGGCGGCGGTGACCGCCGGCGCCATCACCCGGCTGAGCGGTAAACGGCCGAAGCGGGCGTGGATCTCACACCAGCCGTCGACCGCGCCGGGCAGGGTCACGCAGTGCGGCCCGCGCATTGGCATGGCCGGCGCGTTGCCCAGAAATTCTTTAAGGGTGGCAAGCGAGCGTCCCGCCGGCGCCCGGCCGCTGGCGTTCAGCCCCAGCACCCGGCGTTCGCCCGGCGACCACACCAGCGCGAAGAAATCGCCGCCCGGCCCGCACATATAGGGTTCGGTCACGGCCAGCACCGCGTTCATGGCGAGCGCGGCGTCCACCGCGCTACCGCCTTCGCGGAGTATCTCGAGCCCCGCCGCGCTCGCGGCCGGCTGACTGCTGGCCACCATGCCGCGTTGACCCACGGCGGGCATCGTGCTGGTGGACATCGTGGACGGCGCCTCCCTGCCTCGTGGCAATGAAGCCCGATAGTGCGCGAAGCCCGAAGGCGATGCCAGCCGCCCCGATCCGGGACTCCGTCTTAGGCGTAGTCAATCAAGCCCGCACCGGCCGGAACCCGTTATCCTGTGCCCCTCTCGCCTGACGTTGACCCATGGCCACCGACAACACCGCTCAATTACTCCAGTCGCTCGCACTCGACCGCACAGCGCCGCCGCGCCCTCGCCGTTGGCCGTGGGCGCTTGTCATCAGCGTGCTGGTCCTTGGCGGCGCCGGCTGGTGGTGGCAGCAACAGCGCCCCCTGCGGGTAAGCACCGCCCTCCTCACCCTGCAAAACCCGGGCAGGGCCACTGAACGCAGCGTGCTGGAGGCGACCGGCTACGTCACCGCCCGCCGACAGGCCACGGTGTCGGCCAAAATCACCGGCCGGGTAGAAACGGTTCTTATCGAGGAAGGCCAGCGGGTGAAAGCCGGCGACATCCTCGCGCGCCTCGACGCCACCGACGCCGACGCCGAACTCGCCCTGCTGCGCGCCCAGTCAGACGCCGCCCAGGCGCTGCTGGCCGATCTCGAGGTGCAGATCCGGCAAGCCACGCGGGACGCCGCCCGCCAAACCGAACTCGCGGCCCGCAAGCTCACCGCCACACAGAATCTCGAAGACGCGGGCACCCGGCTGGCGTCCTTGCGAGCCCGCCTCAGCAGCCAGCAACGCCAACTCACGGTTGCCGCTCGCGGCGTGGCCAAAGCCGAAGTGGCCCTCGCCAACACCATCATCCGCGCGCCTTTCGATGGCGTGATCACGGTGAAAGCCGCGCAGCCCGGCGAAATTGTCTCGCCGATTTCGGCCGGCGGCGGTTTCACCCGCACGGGCATCGGCACGCTGGTCGATATGAGTTCGCTGGAAATCGAAGTCGATGTGAACGAGGCCTATATCAGCCGGGTGCGCGACGGCCAGCCGGTCACCGCGATGCTGAACGCCTATCCCGATTGGACGCTGCCGGCGCACGTGATCACCATCATTCCAACCGCCGACCGGGCCAAGGCGACGGTCAAAGTCCGCATTGCCATCGACACTCAGGACCCGCGCATCGTGCCGGACATGGGCGTGCGCGTGAGCTTTATGGAAGAGCCGGGACAGACCGGCAGCACCCTGCCCAAACCGATGGTGCTCGCCCCGGTCTCCGCGCTGATCGTGAATGGCGACCGCAACCTGCTGTGGGTGGTGAGCGAAGGACGGGCCCGCGCGCGCGCCGTGCAACTGGGCCAGCAGATTAAGGATGCGCGCGAAATCGTGAGCGGTGCGAACGCGGGCGACACGGTGGTGCTCAATCCCCCAGCCGATTTACCTGAAGGCGCTCGCGTGGCCCCCAAGACCGGAGAATGACTGGATGATTAGCCTGCGCCACGTCGGCAAAACCTATTACCGCGGCCGTCAGGCGGTGGAAGTGCTCCACGATGTGAATCTGGAAATCCCCGACGGCGACTTCGTGGCGCTGATGGGGCCCTCGGGCTCGGGCAAAACCACCCTGCTCAATCTCATTGGCGGGCTGGACAGTCCCAGCAGCGGCAGCGTCGAAGTGGCCGGATCAAAGCTGGAAACGCTCTCCAGCGGCCAGCTCGCGCACTGGCGGGCGGCTCATGTGGGATTCATTTTTCAGTTCTACAACCTGCTGCCCATGCTCACCGCGCGCAGCAACGTGGAACTGCCCTTGCTGCTGACGCCGCTCTCTGCTCGCGAACGTCAACAGCGCGCGATGATTGCGCTCGAACTGGTGGGCTTGAGCGATCGCGCCAATCATCGGCCAGCGGAGCTGTCCGGCGGTCAGGAGCAGCGCGTGGCGATTGCCCGTGCGGTGGTCTCGGATCCCAAACTGCTGGTGTGCGACGAACCCACCGGCGACCTTGACCGCCACACCGCCGACGACATC
>CANFVX010000382.1 GCA_947450495.1 Gammaproteobacteria bacterium | reverse complement strand
CGAGCAGGGTGGGCGTGAGGTCCAGCGCGCTCACGCTTGAGGCAAACTGGCTCGCCTGTGGGTGACGCGGGTCGCAGACAATGAGCGGAATGCGACTCGAGCGATCGCTGACTACCGAATTGCCCTGACCCCAGCTCCCATGCTCGAAGAAGTCGGTGCCGTGGTCGGCGTAGATCACGAGCACGCTGCGCTCCAACAGCCCCAGCGCTCGGAGCTGGGCCACGATCTGCCCCACGGCATGGTCGAACTGCGCCACGCAGCCATCGTAAAGGCCTTGAATTTGGGCCAGATCAAACGCCGACTCGGGTTCGGCCTGCCGCCGCAGGATTTCCGCCGGATCGGTCAGCCGCGCGAGCGCAAACTTGGAGGGACCGCGATAGGCCGGATCGGTGTGACGCACATACCAGGGATATTCCGAGGCAAACGGCGGATGTGCGGTCGACAGAAACAGGTTCAGCAAAAAAGGCGCCGGCTGGGTCGCGAGTTGCTCGAGATGCGCGGCCGCGCGCGAGACCAGGGTCGAGGTGGACGGTACGCCACCCAGATAGTGAATTTCCGGCAGCCAGCGACGGCCCCATTCGCCTTGCGTAAACAGGCTGAGGAACAGCCGCAGGATTTTCGGTCCCTGGCGGATGAGGTAGCGCAAATTCCACTGATCTGGCGGCAAATCGAGGGTCTCGAAGCCGAACCCGAACTTGCCGAAATCCGCGCCGCACCAGTCCGATACCGCCACCGTCCGGTAGCCGGCGGCGCGCAACCGGGCGGGCAGGGCATGGGCGGCGGCGGGCGGCGCGTCGGCGGTGAGGAAGTTATCGCGCACCCCGTGGCGCACCGGGCCACAGCCGGTAAAGAGCGACATCAGGCTGGGCGCAGTGCGGGCGCAGGGGGTGTGGCGATCGGTGAACGACACGCCCCGCGCGCGCAAGGCCTGAATCTCGGGCGTGAGTTCGGGGTGGTCGAACACGCGGTCGGCGCGCAGGGTGTCGCAGCCGATCATGATCACATTCAGCGCCGCGGGCGGCACCCCCTCCGGCCCGCTCACGGGACTCGCCGCCAGTTTGCCCGCCGGCCATTGGCGCAAGCCAATCAGCCCCAGCGCCAGCGAGGCCAGTCCGAGCGTGGGGGGGGTGGCCTGCGCCAGCCAGAGTTTCACCAACACCCCGCCGGCCAACAGGCCAAGACTGACGCGGCTCGCCAGCGCCACACGGCTGAGCCACGCCGCATCGAGCTTGAACCACAGCGGATACAGCCTGCTCACCCGATAGCTGAACGACGCCACCAGCAAGCCCGGGTTGTGGAGCAAGGTTTGGGCGAAGCGAAAACCGACCAGACAGAGCACGCCAAGCAGCCCGGCCAGCGCATGCAGAGCGGCGCCGGGCCGCCAGTCGAGGAGCAGGGCGAGGCCGTTGAGCACAAGACTGCCAAGCGCCGAGAGCACCCAAAAAATCGCCACGCACCACAGCGCCAGCCGGAGCACGCTGAGGGCGATCAGTCGGCGATGGGGGGCAACCTGCGCGGCATCAAGTCCCGGCCCGCTGCGCGTGAAGTGGCGTAGCGACAGCGCGAGCAACGGCAAAGTGAGCAGAACGCCCAGCGCCGGACTTACCAGTGCGCTGGCCACATCAGGCGCGCTGAAGATCGCGCCGAGCGCGATCGCAATGCTGAGCAGCAGTGGCCACCAGCCTGCCACGCTCAGGTCCCGCAAAACGCCGCGCGGCACGGGCGCTGAGCCAACAGGCCGGAGCGAAAGGCGTCAGCGGGGTGGTGGGTGCCGGCGCGGCGTGCGGTGGCGGAGAGGCTTGGGGTTGGCATGCGCCGGAGAATGACGCCATTGGCAGCGTCGCGACTTGTCATAGCGCAAGTGTCGAGATTGCTATCGCGCTAGATTGCGGGCCATGGACATTGCGGTCGCGATCCCGACTTACAACCGTGCAGCGTTGCTGCCTGAAACGCTGGACGCCGTGCTCGCGCAGACCCTGCTGCCGACGGAAATTGTGGTGTGCGATGACGGCTCCACGGATGACACCTGCGCGGTGCTGGCCCGCTATGCGCCGCAGGTAGAACGGTGCCAGATCCCCAATGCGGGGCCGGGTTCGGCGCGGGCTGCAGCGATCGCCGCCACGCGTGCACCCTGGATTGCCCTTTGCGACAGCGACGACCTCTGGGATCCAACGCATCTCGCGCGGCTGGCGATGCTGGCGGCGCGCTGGCCGGGCGCCACGCTGTTGTTCTCCAATTTTCAGACCTTCGGCCCGGCCGCGCGTGACCCACGCGATAAATTTGCCAGTGCGCCGCCCGGTTGGTGGGCGCACATGATCAAAGTGCGCGAAGACAATTTCGCCGATTTAGGCGTTGCCCCCTACGCCGGGTTTCTCAGCTTTCAGCCGATTTTTCCCTCAGCCATGATGTTTCGGCGCGAGCTCTACGATGCCATCGGTGGGATCTGGCCGGCGGTGTCGCGCTGGCGCGCCGAAGACGCCCACCTCACGCGGCGCCTCTTGCTCCGCGCGCGGGTGGCCTGCGATTTCCAGCCCACCACCGCTATCCGCAAGCATCTGGGCAATTTTTCGGCCGAGGATCTCAAAAACGACGAAGCAGGGTTGCGCATTTTGCAGGCTCTGCGGCAGGAGCCGATCGTGCAGACGAGTTTTCTGGCGGCGCACGAGGCGGCCATCACGCGCGACACGGCAGCGCTGTTCCGGGGCTATTTCTATGCCCGGCAATTCGCCGCCGCCGCGCATCTCGCGGCGGACAATCCGGCCCTGGAGCTGGGCTGGCGACGCAGCGCGGCGCGCCTGCTTGGCCCGATGATCAACCGACCTTAAGCACCACCGCCATGGCGGTGTCGCCGGCGGCGCAGCCGTGGAACAGACCCCAGCCGCCGCCCTTCAGGACTAGTTCTTCAATCAGCTCGATGATGGCGCGCAGGCCGGTCGGTGCCTGCGGGTGGCCCCAGATCAGCGAGCAGCCAAAGTTGTTCATTTGCTCGAGTTTGGCGCCGGTTTCACGCGCAAACAGCAGGTCGTTCACGGCAAACGGGTTGTGCGATTTGATCGCGGCGAGATCGCCGATGCCAATGCCGGCGGCCGCCAGCGCGCGGCGCGCGGCTTCGAGCGGCGCCTGCGGCATGAGGCCGCGACTGGTGCGGGATTCGCCAAAGCCATGCAAGTGAATCTGGAT
>CANFVX010000381.1 GCA_947450495.1 Gammaproteobacteria bacterium | reverse complement strand
TCCGCGAGGGGCACTGCGTGCCGGGGATCACCGCGCTCATTCGGGTTGCCAAGCGAGACCCGGCCAAACTCGGCACCAGCGATCTGGGCTTTGCGGTGGGTCCCCGTTTGAATGCGGCTGGCCGGCTGGGTGACATGGCGGTCGGGATCAATCTGCTCACCAGCGATGATCAGGCTGAATGCTGGCGGATCGCGGGGGAATTGAACGAAATCAATCTCACGCGGCGCGACATCGAGCAGGACATGAAAACCCAGGCGCTGGCCGTGGTGGAAGCCCGGCTCGCCGCCGCCGGCGCCAGTATGCCGGCTGGAATCTGTTTGTTTGACGAGACCTGGCATCAAGGGGTGGTGGGTATTCTGGCTTCGCGCATCAAGGAGCTTTATCACCGCCCGGTGATTGCCTTTGCGCCGGGCGAGGCGCAGGAGATCAAGGGCTCGGCACGCTCCATTCCCGGCGTGCACATCCGCGATGTGCTGGACGCGATTGCCACCCAGAATCCGGGTCTGCTCGGGCGCTTTGGGGGGCACGCCATGGCAGCGGGCCTGTCCTTGCGCGCGGCCGACCTCCCACGCTTTGAACAGGCCTTCTCAACCGAGGTGGCGCGGGTTGCGGACCCAGCGGCGCTGGAACGACTGCTGTTAAGCGACGGCGAGCTCGGACCTGAGGATTTCACGCTGGATCTCGCCCACGCGCTCGCGCTGGCCTCGCCCTGGGGCCAGGGCAATCCGCCGCCGCTGTTCGACGGTGAGTTTGTGGTCCGGGACCTGCGGCTGGTGGGCGAGCGCCATTTGCGTCTGAGTCTCGACGGCCCCGGTGGTCTGTCGATCAACGGCATCGCCTTCGGCGCCGCAGAGGCCGACTGGGCGCTGCGCGGGCAGCGCATTCATCTCGCCTATCGGCTGGAAGCGAATGAGTGGAACGGGACGGAGTCGCTGCAGCTGAACTGCGAGTACGCCTGTCGCATGACGTGAGCCTGCGTCGCACCAGAGGCTCATTTAATGAGCCTCAAACGCCTTAAGCTCACGCTTCGATAGCGGTACCAGCGGAGGGCACAGGTGAACAAGACGGAACGTATTTTCAAAATCGAACAGCTGCTGGCTTCGCGGCAGGTCGTGAGCTTCAAGGCCTTGCAGGAAGAACTCGAAATCTCGCGCGCCACGCTCAATCGCGATCTGGCCTATCTGCGCGATCGCATGAAAACCCCTTTCGAGCACGACCGCAGCGCGGGCGGTTATCGCCGGCGCAAGCTCACCGGTAAAAACGTGCGCGAAGGCTTTCCTGGGCTGTGGTTCAACGCCTCCGAAGCCACCGCGCTGCTCACCATGCATCACCTGCTCTCCACGCTGCAGCCCGGCCTGCTGGCGCGGCATATCGAGCCCTTGCGCGAGCGGCTGGAAGCTCTGATGGGGAGTTCGGAGCACTCCTTTGCCGACTTTGAGCGCCGCGTCCGCATTGAACAGCAGGGGCGCGCGGCGCCGGAGCCGAAGTATTTTCAGGTGGTGGCGGATGCCGTGTTTGCCCGCCGCCGGCTCAAACTGACCTACTACGCACGCTCCAGCGACGCCGCCACCACGCGCGAAATCTCGCCCCAGCAACTCGTGTTCTATCGCCAAAACTGGTACCTCGACGCCTGGTGTCATCTGCGGGGAGATTTGCGCAAGTTCGCGCTGGACGGCATTCGTGGGCTGGAATGTCTGGAGACACCAGCCCTGGAGTTGCCGCAGGCAGAACTGCAGGAGTTTCTGGCTGCCGGCTACGGCATTTTCGCCGGCCGCAAAACGCAGTGGGCGAAGCTGCGGTTCTCGCCGTCAGCCGCGCGGTGGGTGGGCGCCGAAAGATGGCATACGCGGCAAAAATCCCGCATGGAAGCCGACGGCAGCTACTGGCTGGAAGTGCCGTATACCGAGGAACAGGAACTGGTGATGGACCTGCTGCGCTATGGCGCAGACGTCGAAGTGCTGGAGCCTGCGCCCTTGCGGGATCGCGTGAAGACCGCGCTGGCGGCGGCGCTGGCGCGCTACGGCGAGTAGCGTTCCGGGGCAGGCGCAACTGGTGAGCCTTGCGGGGAGGAGACTCAACCCCTGCCGGTCATTCAGGGCGCCGCCCGCGGAACCACCGGCCTCAACAGGAGGTTCGCATGTCAGTCATCACGGAAAGTCTCGACAGCCTGGCGCTGTCCCCCGCGCAAATCTGGGCCAATCTGGCCATGTTTCCCCTGCTCCGTTCGACCGCCTTCGACGCCGACTATCTGGTGCTGGACGAGGCGCTGAAGCGTGAGATCGCGCGGGTCACCGAAGTCTCCGAAGGCGGTAGCGTGCCGGAACTCGCGTTTGAGAACAGCGGCGATCTGGCGGTGTTGTTGTTGGATGGCGAAGAACTCGTCGGCGCACGCCAAAACCGCGTGCTCAACACCACGGTGCTGGTGGGCGGCAAACGCAAAATCGTCATTCCGGTGTCGTGCGTGGAGCAAGGGCGCTGGGGTTACAAATCACGCGAGTTCGCCAGCGCCGACCGCACCTTGTTTGCCACCGCGCGCGCGAAGAAAACGCAGCGCGTTTCCGAATCACTCCGCGCCAACGGCAGCTATCGTTCGGATCAGGGCGAGGTGTGGGAAGACATCGCCATGAAGTCCGCCGCTTTCGCCACCCGCTCGGATACCGGCGCGATGAGCGACGTGTTCGAGCAGGCAAAGCCGCGGCTCGATGATTTCGTCACAGCACTGCGCGCGCTGCCCGACCAGTGCGGCGCGCTGTTTGCGATCGATGGTCAGCTGGTAGGGCTCGAACTGTTCGATAGCGCGAAAACCTTTGCGCACTACTTGCCGAAGCTGGTGCGCAGCTACGCGATGGACGCGGTAGACAAGCCGCAACCCGTCGCCGAGCGACCCACGGAGCTTACGGCGCGGACCTTTCTCTCCGAAGTAGGCACCTTGCCCGGCGAAGCGTTTCCGGCGGTGGGAGAGGGGCAGCAAATCCGGCTTGAGGGGGCGGCGATAGTGGGCAGCGCGCTGCTTCACCATGAACGCGTGCTGCATCTGGCGGCTTTCAAAGCCGAAGACTCACGGCGCCCGAGGATGCAGCCGATGTCGGCTGGGGCACGCCATCTTCTGCGGGGGCGTCGCGACAACGCTGAGCCCGGGCAGCCGCCCATCGACTGATATCCCTTGCGGCGGGTCTGCGGG
>CANFVX010000380.1 GCA_947450495.1 Gammaproteobacteria bacterium | reverse complement strand
GAGCGCTCAGTTTCGAGAAAATGTCCCGCGAGAATTCTTCGCGCGCCAGATTGACCAACATGCTGGCAACGCCTTCGCTGGCCTTCAGCGCCACGTTACCCACAAAGCCATCACAGACGATGACGTCGAACTTGCCTGAGTAAATGTCGTTGCCTTCGGCGAATCCGCAGTAGTTCAGCGCGCTTTGCTCCAGCAACACGGCGGTCTGTTTGACGCGGTCGTTCCCTTTGATTTCTTCTTCGCCGATATTGAGCAAGGCGATTTTGGGATTGGTTCGACTGTCGATGGCGCTGGCGAGCACTGAGCCCATCACTGCGAAGCGAAAGAGCTCCTCCGAGCTGGAATCAACGTTCGCGCCAAGGTCGAGCACAAGAGTCGTGCCTTTCACCGAAGGCATAGTCGCGCAGATCGCGGGGCGATCAATGCCTGGCAGAGTTTTTAGCACGTAGCGCGCGATGGCCATGAGGGCGCCCGTATTGCCCGCGCTGACACAGGCATCGGCTTTGCCATCCCGCACGAGATCAAGGGCGACGCGCATTGAAGATTCACGCTTGGTTCGCAGGGCAACCGATGGCCTGTCCGACATTTCGACTTTGTCGGGCGCGTGAATCAGCTCGCATCGTTCACCGCGCGCGCCGTCCTGCTCGCCCAGCAAGCGACGAACGGCTGTTTCGTCGCCCACGAGGGTCAGTTGCAGTTCAGGGTGTCTACCAAGTGCCGCGAGTGCCGCAGGGACAGTCACCTCAGGGCCAACGTCGCCGCCCATTGCATCAATGGCAACCCGGATCATGGCGACGGTAAGCAGACTCGACAGGCTTGCGAGGACATGCGCAAGTCAGGTCATTCTTTGGGAGTGATGACCTGTTTGCCGCGGTAGTAACCGTCGGCGCTGACATGGTGGCGGCGATGAACTTCGCCAGTGGTAGGTTCTTCGGACAGCGCGGTGGCTTTGAGCTTGTCATGCGAACGACGCATACCGCGCTTGCTGGGAGTTTTGCGATCTTGTTGAACGGCCATTAGTCAGTCTCCAGTCATCAATCAGGTTCTTTGCGACCAAGCAATGAACCGAGTTCTCCAAACGGGCGGCGCCGACCGGCAACCACCGCTTCTTGCACCGGTGCTTCCCCGGGCGGGACGCACGTCCCTTCGTCATGTAAGGCGACCATCGGCGCGCCCAACAACAATTCGTCTTCAACAAACTCAGCCAGATTCAGCACTTTGTCGATGCCGGGAATGATTTCCCGCTCGCTGTCAGAGATGCTGTCTTCAGGCCCGAACTCAACCTCAACCTCTGTCTCCAGGCCAGTTTCGAACGGCTCAAGACAGCGCTGGCATTGACCCATCACGCGGGTTCCCAATTGTCCCGTTACCAGCACCCTGTCGTCTCCGTATGTATCAAACAGGAGATTCACGGTGACTGGCGCACGAAGCGTGTAACTCTCGGCCAGTCTGGGCGTCGCGCCTTCAGGCAGCGCCCCATTGACCGTGATCGCCTGTTGGCCGGCGCGTCGAGGGATTAACGTTTCAGGGAGGGGGTGCCGCATCAGGTGCGCGAGTATACGTGAAGGATCAGGATCGTAAAATGCCAATTCTTCAATGTCTTCAAGGTATTCACTGATGCAATCGCGCGTAGTACTCGCCTCCTCGTCTCCTTATCGAAAGGAACTACTCTCACGTTTGAGGCTGAACTTTGAATGCGCCGCCCCCAATCTTGATGAAAGCCCGCTGCCTGGCGAGTCCGTATCGGGCATGGTCGAACGCCTGTCACGGTCCAAGGCCGCAGCCCTTAGCGCCCGATTTCCAAACCACATTATTATTGGTAGCGACCAAGCCGCCGAGTTGTCAGGCGCCTCCATTGGAAAACCCGGCACCCTTGAGGCCGCGAAAGCCCAACTACTGCAGGCGGCCGGAAAAACGCTTGTTTTCCACACGGGCCTGTGCGTATTGGACAGTGCAACCGGGCATTGCGAGACGGTGATTGTGCCTACCACAGTCGAATTCCGACGTTACTCCGAGCGCGAAATCGAGCGCTACCTCGAACTTGAGCCAGCGCTCGATTGCGCCGGCAGCTTCAAATCAGAGGGATTGGGGATTTCGCTCTGTGCCCGGATTACGAGCGACGACTCAACCGCACTTATTGGGTTACCGATGGTTGCCTTGAGCAAACTACTCACACGCTTCGGCGGTAATCCTCTCGACTGACTACCACTGGGTTGCTAATGATTGGCGGATGCTGGCCCCAATCTGGGCCCCGAAGCGCCGCCCAAGCTTCTGAATCGCATTCTCGTGCGGGGTGAAGTCGACCAGATCCTCGGCACGCACGATTTCTCTCGCCACGAAATCAGCCGACCCGAGTGCATCCACCAAGCCCAACTCGAGCCCACGTTCCCCCGTCCAGATGAGGCCGTTGAAAAGGTCAACATCAGACTTCAGACGTTCCCGTCGACCTTTTTTAACGGTGTTGATGAATTGCTGGTGGACCTCTCCGAGCAGGCCCTCCACGAATTTCTTTTCGTCCGCCTTGACAGCGGAAAAAGGATCCAGAAAGGCCTTGTGCTCACCGGCAGTCAAAAGTCGTCGTTCGACTCCCAATTTCGACAAGGCATCCACAAACCCGAAACCATCCATCCGAACGCCGATGGAGCCCACGAGGCTGCCTTTGTCGGCGTAGATTTCGTCCGCTGCCGAGGCCACGTAGTACGCTCCGGAGGCACAGATATCTTCGACTGACGCATACACCTTGATGCTTGGGTATTTTTGCTTCAGTCGGAAGATTTCGTCGTTAATCAAACCGGACTGCACCGGGCTGCCGCCGGGGCTATTGATTCGGAGCAGCACCGCGGCCGTCCGTTTGTCTTCAAATGCCGCCCTTAGCCCGTCGATGATGTTCTCGGCGCTGGCAGGCATGTCGGGCGCAATCACGCCTTTTACATCCACTGTCGCCGTAACGCGGGACGGGCCGCCAAGTTCGCCTTTACCGAACCCCTTGCCCAAACCTGCTCCTATCAACAGCGCGCCCAGCAGATAGGTCATCAGCAGCAGCTTGAAAAAAATACTCCAGCGCCGCGCTCGGCGTTGCTCCTTCAGCGCTTCAAATGCGAAGCGTTTTATCAGGTCCTGCTCCCATTGCGCGGACTGGTTCTCAGGCTTAGGCGTTGCATTCATTTTTACGGAGCCTTTTTAAAGATT
>CANFVX010000379.1 GCA_947450495.1 Gammaproteobacteria bacterium | reverse complement strand
TGTCCCCGCTTCCCACCGCTCACTGGCGGCGTGGGCAATTCAACAGAGACACGAGCTGACCACTAACGCGATGAACGCCACCCAGCAACTCCACCAGCTCGGCCAGAGCCTTTGGCTTGACAACATCACGCGCCCGCTGCTGCAGAGTGGCACGCTGGCCCGCTATATCAGGGATCTGGCGGTCACCGGCCTGACCTCAAACCCGACGATCTTCGAACAGGCGATCGGCCGCGGGGACAGCTACGACGCCAGCATTCGCGCGCTCGCCCGGGCGGGACTTGACGGTGAAGCGCTCTTCTTTGAACTCGCCCTCGAAGACCTCTCTTGGGCCGCCGATCTGTTCCGGCCGGTCTTCGAGGCCAGTCGCGGGCTCGACGGCTGGGTATCGCTGGAGGTCTCTCCGCTGTTGGCTGACGACGCAGCGGGCACCGTTCTGGCGGCACGCCGGCTGCACGCCAAGGCGTGTAAGGCCAACCTGCTGATCAAGATTCCCGGAACCCCGCAGGGGATCGACGCCATTGAGGAAGTGATTTTCGAAGGCGTCCCGGTCAACGTCACGCTGCTGTTTTCGCGCGAGCAGGTGCTGGCCGCTGCTGCCGCCTGCATGCGGGGCCTCGAGCGCCGGCTGGCCGCAGGCCTCGATCTTCGCGTCGGCTCGGTATTGTCGTTCTTCGTAAGCCGCTGGGATGTCGCGGCAAGGGCGCAACTGGCTTCGCCTTTCCATAATCGCTTAGGCATTGCAGTCGCCATGCGCACCTATAAGGCGCACTGCGAACTGCTGGCCTCGGCGCGATGGCAGCGCCTTGCGGCCGCCGGGGCGCCAAGCCAGCGCCTGTTGTGGGCCAGCACTGGCACCAAGGACCCCGCCGCGCCCGACACCCTTTACGTCGACGCGCTGGTCGCGCCGGCAACGATCAATACGCTGTCTGAAAAGACGTTGCTGGCCTTTGCCGACCACGGCAGGGTGGGCCCGGCACTGCCTGTCGACGGTGGCTATGCCGAGGCCGTTATCGAGGAATTCCGGCGCGAAGGGGTGGACGCTGCCGCGCTTGCCGCTCGCTTGCAGCGCGAAGGCATCGACGCCTTTGCCGCGTCCTGGCATGCCTTGCTCGCGTGCATCCAGCGCAAGCGCGCGGCAGGGCAGGGATGAAAGGCGTCGGGCTTGATCGGTCACGGCCGTGGCCGCGCGGGAGGGTCTCGCCGCATGGCAGGCCGAATCCAACGACGCCCGCCATTCAAGTCATCGCCACGATGCGCGCGGTGTGACGGGCAATCTGCTCGCCTTCCAGTGACGGCAACACGTGCACCTGGCAGCTGGCGTTGGCGGCGCTCACGGGATTGGCCAGCGCACGATGGCGTGCCGCGTCGAGCCCTACGCCGAGCGATGACAGCCCCAGACAGACTTCCGCGCGCAGCACCGCATCGTGTTCACCGATGCCGCCGGTGAAGACGATCGCGTCGACCCCGCCCAGCACCACCCACATGGCGGCCAGCTGCTTGCAAATGGCGTAGCAAAACATGCGGATCGCCAGCGCCGCGTCGGCGTTCGACGGCGCGGCGGCACGCAGCGTGCGCAGGTCGCCGTCGAGGCCCGAGACTCCGGCCAGTCCGCCGTGATGGTCGACCGCCGCTTCCAGCATCGCCGCGTCGTAGCCAAGCTCGCGCGCCAGAAACACCATCACGCCGGGATCGAGATCGCCACTGCGCGTGCTCATCAACAGGCCGCCGCTGGGCGTCAGCCCCATGCTGGTGTCGATCGACACCCCGTCCTGCACCGCGGTGATGCTGGCGCCGTTGCCGAGATGGGCGATCAGCAGTCGGCGCGGCAAGGCTGCCGCCAGCTGCTGCACCACCGACTCGCACGACAGGCCGTGAAACCCATAGCGCTGAATGCCCTGCGCGCGCAGTGCAGCCGGGAGCGGCAGCACGCTGGCGTGCGCCGGCATGCTGGCGTGGAACACTGTGTCGAAACAGGCGACCTGAGGGAGCTGCGCAAACAGCGCTCGTGCGTTGCGGATAAGGTCCAGCACCGCCGGCATGTGCAGCGGAGCGAAGCCCTGGGCCGCCTCCAGCAGCGACAGGCTTGCAGCGTCGATGAGGCAGTGCGCCCGCAGCCCCGGACCGCCATGCACCACGCGATGCCCGACGGCTTGCGGCGCTGGCGCATCCAGATCAACGAGCAGCTGGGCAATACGCGCAAGCACTGCGTGGTGCGTAGGCAGCGCCGCCGCTTCGCGGCAGAGCAGCTGACCGGCAGCGTCAAGCGCCTGAAATTCGCTGCGGCTGGCGCCGATCCGTGCCGCCTCGCCCCAGACCAGACAGCGCGCGAGCGCTGCTTGCACGGCGTACAGCCCAAACTTGAGCGACGACGATCCGCTGTTCAGGGTGAGCACGTGAAGCGGATTCATGCGGCTGGGCTTATCCACTCAACTTCAATCCTGCAAAAGGCAGCGCGTGCCGGCAGCGGCACCCTGATTGACTCTGATGGGAGCGACTGTGCGATGGCGTACCGAGCGCGAGTCCTGCGTCTACGGTCGCAGCGTCAGGAAGCCGAGGCCGGCTATCACTGTGGTGAGGTCTGCCTAAACCCGAATGCCGCTGCGCCCCTCAGACCAGACGGGGACCGTGGAGGAACGACAGCCTGGCTGTCGATTAGCGGTGGCGCTTTTGATCCTTGCTGAGCTCGTGGCCGAGCACACCACCCACCGCGGCGCCGCCCAATGTACCGAGTGCGCCCCCTCCGAGCACGGCGCCCGCAACACCACCGGCGGTGGCGCCGAGCGCCGTGTTTTTTTCGCGATTGGACATGCCGGCGCAGGCCGACAGCGTGAAGCTAAGTGCGATTATTGCCGTGAATGGGCGAGAAATGGGCATGGTAAACATGAGAGGGTCCTTGGTTTGGGTCACGGGTCTAAAACGTGAGAGAGGCCTTTGGTTCGGTGCGGCGGCGGGCGATTTCGGCGATTCACCGCCTGACCATTACGCGCGCGATCAAAGCAATTACCCCTTGCACCGAGCGCCTAGGGTTCCGCCTTGGCCGCGCCGAGGC
Organism: Gammaproteobacteria bacterium; assembly: GCA_947450495.1. Classification (GTDB taxonomy): domain Bacteria; phylum Pseudomonadota; class Gammaproteobacteria. The sequence goes on along the minus strand of CANFVX010000379.1, from coordinate 154 downwards.
TTACCGGTGCCGCGAGGCGGTCGGCAACGGCATGAGCGCTACGGCCTGTTTCAGTTTTTTGGCCGCCCGCTTCTGCTTGAAAGATGTCCGGGAAGATTTTTGGGTGTCTTTTTGATGCTTAGGAATCTCGCTCATCGGCTTGTGCCTTCATGGC
>CANFVX010000378.1 GCA_947450495.1 Gammaproteobacteria bacterium | reverse complement strand
TAGGGCGAGATCACGTCGAAGTACCAAACGGCAGCATGACTCATGCAGGGTTTCCTTCCGTCGATGAAGCGAGCAGACGGCTCGCGTAGGGTCTGAGCAGCCAAAGGATGAGTGCCGCCAGTAGCGCAAAGCCGGTGACGAGCGTGAACAACATTGGCAGGCTCACGCGTTCATAAAGCCCGGCCACGCGCCCGCCCAGATAGTTGCCGACCGCGCTGGCCAGAAACCACACCCCCATGGTGAGGCTCGCGATGCGCGCCGGGGCCAGCCGGCTGATCGCCGAGAGCCCCACCGGGCTCAGGCAAAGCTCGCCCAGACTGTGCAGCAGATAGGCGGCGACCAGCCACAGCGGGCTCACCTTCACGCCGTTTGCCGAGAGTTGCGCGGCCACGATCAGCACCCCGAAGCCCGCCGCCACCAGCACCAGCCCCAGCGTGAACTTGGTCATGGGCGCGGGATTGCGGGCACCAAGCTTGAGCCAGCCGAATGCAAAAACCGGCGCCAGCGTAATGATGAGCAGCGGATTCACCGACTGAAAAAAGGTCGCCGGGAAGGCATAACCCCAGAGTTCGAGTTGCGTATTGCGTGCGGCAAACAGATTGAGCGTAGAGCCCGCCTGTTCAAACAAGGACCAGAACACGGCCGCCGCCACAAAGAGAATAAAAATGAGCTGGAGCCGCCGGCGCTCGCCGGGCGTCCAGTGACTGGCGCGGAACATGGTCAGGAAAAACCCCGCCGTCACCGCGAGCAGGACGAAGGCAAAGCCATCGCTCAGGCGCGCAATATCGAGCGCGCCGCTGGCCAGCCCAAGGCCGAGACCGCCCAGCACCAGCGCGGTGACGCCGAGTCCCCGCCGCAACAGCCGCCGTTCTGGCGCCGAGAGCCCCGCAACCGGCGGCAGCCCCGCCTGCGCCAGCCGCCCGCGTCCGGCCACAAATTGCACCAGCCCGCCGGCCATGCCGAGCGCCGCCGCGCCAAAGCCAAAATGCCAGGTGCTGGCGGGCGTCAGACCCCAGCCTTCGAGTGTGGTGTGGAACTCCCCGCTCAGCGCCAGCCAGCCGCAGGCCAGCGGGGCCAGAAAGGCGCCGAGGTTGATGCCCATGTAATACAACGAGTAGCCCGCGTCGCGGCGCGGGTCTTCCGGGCCGTACAGGTCGCCCACCATGGTGCTGATGCTGGGCTTGAGCAGCCCCGTGCCCAGCACCACCAGCGCCAGCCCCGCAAAAAACGCGCTCTTGATGGGCGCGGCCAAACACAGATGTCCGGCCAGAATCAGCGTGCCGCCCAGCAAGGTCGCGCGCCGCGCGCCGAGCAGCCGATCCGCCAGCCAGCCGCCGGGTAAGCACAACAAATACACGCAGCCGGCGTACATGCCGTAAATCGCCCCGGCCGTCGCGGTGTCGTAGCCGAGTCCGCCGGCCTCCACCGCTGCCGTCATGTACAGAATGAGCAGCCCGCGCATGCCGTAGTAGCTGAAGCGCTCCCATAGTTCGGTGAAGAACAGCGTGGAGAGGCCGGCGGGGTGGCCGAGAAAGGCGCGATCACTCATACGGGCTGACTCCTCGAAGACCGGGGCTTGGGCATGGTGAGTGCGCTCATGAAAAAGGCTTGGGCAATGTAGCAGCGCCTCTCAGCGCCCGCATCTCCGGGTGACGATGCCGCCGCCCTTCGCTACAGTGCGGCCTCGTTCAAATCAATAAAGTCTTCCGAGGAGAGCCCGCATGACCGACGCCGTAATCGTCTCCACTGCCCGTACCCCGCTCACCAAGAGCTGGAAGGGCGCGCTCAATATCACTCACGGCGCCACCATGGGCGGCCATGTCGTCGCGGCGGCCGTCGCCCGCGCTGGCATCGAGCCGGGCGAAGTGGAGGACGTGATCCTCGGCTGCGCGAACCCCGAAGGCGCCACCGGCTGGGACATCGCCCGCCAGGCCGCCCTCCGCGCCGGCATGCCGGTGTCGGTCTCCGGCATGACCGTTAACCGTTTCTGCTCTTCCGGTTTGCAGACCGTGGCGCTGGCCGCCCAGCGCATCATCGCCGGTGAGGCCGAGTGCTTCGTCGCCGGCGGCGTGGAGTCCATCTCCTGCGTGCAGAACCAGATGAACACCTTCATGTTCCAGGACGAATGGCTGGCCGCCAACAAGCCCGCCGTGTACTGGCCGATGCTCCAGACCGCCGAGAACGTGGCCTCCCGCTACAAGATTGGCCGCGAAGCGCAGGACCGTTTTGGCGTCGACAGCCAGAACAAGGCCGCCGCCGCCCGCGCCGCCGGCAAGTTTGTGGATGAAATCGCGCCCATCACCACCACGATGAAAGTGGTCGACAAGGCCACCGGTGCCGAGACGCTGCGCGAAGTCACTGCCAGCGAAGACGAAGGCATCCGCGCCGACACCACTTATGAAGGCATCTGCAACATCAAGCCGGCCGTTGAAGGCGGCGTGATCGCGGCCGGCAACGCCAGCCAGTTCTCCGACGGCGCCGCCGTGCAGGTCGTGATGAGCGACAAGATGGCCGCCCGCAAAGGCCTGTCCCCGATGGGCATTTTCCGCGGCTTCGCGGTGGCCGGCTGCGAGCCGGACGAAATGGGCATCGGCCCGGTGTTCGCGGTGCCGAAGCTGCTGAAGCAAACCGGTATCAGCGTGCAGGACGTTGGCCTGTGGGAGCTTAACGAAGCCTTCGCCGTGCAGGTCATTTACTGCCGCGACAAGCTCGGCATCCCCAACGATCGCCTGAACGTGAACGGCGGCGCAATCGCGGTGGGTCACCCCTACGGCATGACCGGCAGCCGTCTCATCGGGCACGCGCTGATCGAAGGCAAGCGCCGCGGCGTGAAGTACGTGGTGGTGACGATGTGCATCGGCACCGGCATGGGCGCGGCGGGACTGTTCGAAGTCTGCTAATGGCGGCCGGACGGGGTCGCGTCGCAGCCTCTAAACCCCGTTCGTGCTGAGCCTGGCAAACTGAACCGAAGGCCTGTCCCCCGTTCGTGCTGAGCTTGTCGAAGCATGAACGGGCTGCCACAGGCTTAGCGATTGTGCCTCCGCTCTCGCCCTTCGACAGGCTCAGGGTGTAGTGGTCAACCAATCCCGGACACTGTTTTAAGTTTTTCTTCTGCGATCGCTGGCGGCAGGCCCTTATTGAACTGATGTGGTCGTTGCCAGTTGTACTGGTTCATCAGGTAATGGCTGATGTCCCGTTGCGCTTCATGCACCGTCGC
>CANFVX010000377.1 GCA_947450495.1 Gammaproteobacteria bacterium | reverse complement strand
TCTGGCGTTCGCGCAAAGTGCAGTGGTGAAGGCGTTTCTGGAAAGCGCCGGAGTAGAGGCGCTGCCGCTGGTGGTGGTGGACGGCGAGATTGCGCTGCATGGACGTTACCCCAGCCGGCAGCAGCTGGCGGACTGGGCGGGCGTGGTGTGGCGGGCGCCGCGCGCCGACGGCGCTCAGGGCTAGCACATGAACTTCCTTGACTCGCCGCCACGCTTTCTGTTTTTCACCGGCAAGGGTGGGGTGGGCAAAACTTCCATCGCCTGCGCGTCCGCCGTTAGCTTGGCCGAAGCGGGTCGAAGCGTGCTGCTGGTGAGTACCGATCCGGCGTCGAACGTGGGGCAGGTATTCGGGCTTGAGATCGGCAACCGCATCACGCCCATTCCGGCGGTGCCGGGGCTCGCGGCGCTGGAGATCGACCCGCAGGCGGCGGCGCAGGAATACCGGGAGCGCATTGTGGGCCCGGTGCGCGGGATGTTGCCGCCGAGCGCGGTCCAGCATATCGAGGAGCAACTCTCCGGGGCCTGCACCACCGAAATTGCCGCGTTTGATGAATTCACCGCCTTGTTGACGGATAACCCGCAAACGCACGCGTATCAGCACATCGTGTTTGACACCGCGCCGACCGGCCACACCATCCGCCTGCTGCAGTTGCCGGGGGCGTGGAATGATTTTCTGGCGAGCGGCAAGGGCGACGCTTCTTGTCTCGGCCCGCTGGCCGGGCTCGGCAAACAGCGCGAGCAATATCAGGCCGCTGTGACCGCGCTGGCCGATGTCGCCCAAAGCCGCATGGTGTTGGTGACGCGCCCCGAGCGCGCCGCGCTGGCCGAAGCCGGCCGCACGCACGCAGAACTCGCCGCGATTGGTTTATCCCGCCAGTTTCTGGTGGTGAATGGCCTGCTGCCGGAGACCGCACTGGCGGACGATCCGCTGGCCAACGCGCTCCACGCCAGAGAAGTTGCCGCGCTGGCGGCGATGCCCGCCGCGCTCGTGGGCTTGCCGCAAGATCGCCTCGCGCTCAAATCCTTCAACCTGGTGGGCGTGGCCGCGCTGCGCGGCTTGTTTCAGCCAGAGCGTGCGTCGGCCGTCGGCACCGCCTTGCCGCCGACGCACTTTCCGCCTTTGTCGGCGCTGGTCGACGAACTTGCGTTGAATCAGCACGGGCTCGTGATGGTGATGGGGAAAGGCGGCGTGGGTAAAACCACGATCGCCGCCGCAATTGCGGTGCGGCTCGCCGCATTGGGCTTGCCGGTACACCTCACCACTTCCGATCCGGCGGCGCATCTGGATGAAACCTTGTTGGGCAGCGTGCCCTCCTTGACGCTTAGCCGCATCGACCCCCACGTTGAAACCGCACGCTATCAATCCGAGGTGATGGCCAGCCGTGGCGCCCAGCTCGATGCCGCCGGCAAGGCGCTGCTGGCGGAGGACCTGCGCTCACCCTGCACCGAGGAAATTGCGGTCTTTCAGGCGTTTTCGCGGGTGATCCGCGAGGCCGGCCACCAGTTTGTGGTGATGGATACCGCGCCCACGGGACACACGCTGCTGCTGCTGGACGCCACCGGGGCCTACCACCGGGAGACCTCGCGGCAGCTGGGCGGCAAGGGGCTGCACTTCACCACCCCCATGATGCAGCTGCAGGATCCGGCGCAAACGCAGGTGGTGTTGGTGACGCTGGCGCAAACCACGCCGGTACAGGAGGCCGCCGATTTGCAGGCCGATCTGGGTCGCGCAGGGATTAAGCCCTGGGCTTGGGTGGTGAATAACAGCGTGGCAGCGAGCCGGCCGCGCGCGCCGCTGCTGCGGGAACGCGCGGCACATGAGTTGCCAGAAATCGCTGCGGTTGCCGAGCGCCATGCGGCGCGTTACGCGGTGGTGCCGCTGCTGGCGGAGGAGCCGCGTGGCGTGGCCGGATTGCTGGCGCTATCTGCGTCCTGAGTGCGCGCCCTAGCGGCGCGTGCAGCGGAGCACGCTCTCGCTGTCGTGATAAAAGCCGCAGGTGTTCTGCAAGGCGGTAGCCAGACGTTGGCGGGCGCGATGGAGGCGCACGCGCACTGCGCCCACGCTAAGGCCGAGCACTTCGGCGGTTTGCGCGCCGTCCATGCCTTCGAGATCGTGCAACACCAGCGCGCTGCGGTAATCGGGCGGCAGGCTGTCGATGACCTCGCGCACGCACTGATTCATTTCATCAATCACCAGCCGCTCGTCGAGCGCGATCGCGCCGTCTTCAAGTTCGGCGGTGTCATCGATGTTGACGATTTTTTGCCGCCGCGCGGGCTGGCGGAAGTGGTCTATCACCACGTGGCTCGCAATCGCAAACAGCCAGGTTTTAGGCGAGGCGCGACCTTCAAAGCCCTCGAGATTGCGCGCCGCGCGGAGCAGGGTTTCCTGCAGGAGATCTTGCGCCAGCGCAGCGTCGCCCAACTGACGCTGGAGGTAGCGCAGCAGCGCCGGCGAGAACTCGCGGGCGATGGCGGTGAAATCGTGCTGGGTCTGGGGATCGGGATGCATACGCGGCTTCCTTCATGAGAGTGGATGACGGGCGTTGGCGTCCGCCCGTCATGCCGTAAGGGTCTAACAGCAGCTGGTCTTGGCGCCAGGCTGTGGGCTACAGCCACCGGCCGCGGCGACCGGCGGCGCGCAACAGGCCGCGCCGTCGGCGGGCGCCGCCTCGCTGCCCGCCGTGAGGCGCTGCGCCGTTGCCAGCACTTTGCGCGCCGGCACTTGCCGGATTTTGTCCGCCAGCGTGATCGCTGCGTTGATCTCGTTGGTGGTAAGGCCCGCTTTCAGGGCTTCCGCCACGTGATATTCCACGCAGGGTTCACAGTTGCTGGCGAGGGCTGCGCCCAGCGCCACCAGTTCACGGTCTCGAAAAGAAAGTTCGCTCATCGGGAGGCTCCTCACAGTGAATAAAGGCACGTGCCGTTCAATGCTGTAGACGGGGCGCGTGCCGGCAACGTTACAGAAGATTGGGGGGAAGCCGGCACGGTAGAGCGGGTTACATTGCGCGCTCAAGCCCGCTTGTCGAAAGGAGTCCCTCTTGATTGCTAACAGCCTGATGAGCCGCCTCACCGTGATGGCCATGGGATTACTCGTGTTATGGCTGGGCAGTCGCGCGTTGGCGGAAGCCGCCACGCGCAAAGTCCAGACGCAGCCCGCGCTAGCGCAACAGACCGTGCTGATGCACTGCCGCCTGCTGGTGGGGCGGGAGATGATGGCCGTGGGCAAAGCGGAATTTGAGGCGCGCGACGCG
>CANFVX010000376.1 GCA_947450495.1 Gammaproteobacteria bacterium | reverse complement strand
GGGGCAACCGGCGGGGTCTGGGCGAGACCCTCGCGCTCGACAGCTTGCCGGCCGGCGCAAGCACGCGGCTTCTGGACTCACCCGGCGAGCCGGGTCGCGATCTTTCTCCCGCTTTCGCCGATCTCAACGGCGACGGCCGGCAAGATTTACGGCTGTCAGGCGCGGACGGCGCACCGCACGTGCTGCTCGCGCAGGCCGGTGCCTGGCCCGCTGCGCTGGCCGTGGACGCCCTGCCAAGGATGGACAGCGCGAGTGCGGTCAACGACCTCACCTCTCCGTTCGATACGCCCGCAGCGCGCTGGGATTTCAACGGCGACGGCTGGGCGGATGCACCGCTTGAGTCGGTCAACGACCGTGGGCTCACCGAGCTTGCGATCAACCTGGGCGGCCCGCACCCCGCGCGCCTCACGCTTGACGGCGCGCCTTACGGCTTTACCGCCGGCACTCCGCTGAGCGACGCGCTGGCGCGGAGCGACTGGGGCGAGTTGCGCGCGCTGGGGGATTTGAACGGCGACGGTCTGGGCGACTTGGGCCTCGGCTCTGCGCCCTATCTCTTTCAGAACGGCAATGCCTACGGCGCGGTGATCTTCGGCCGTCGGGATGGCCTCTTGCCGCGCCTCACCGAACTCAACGGCAGCAATGGGTTTCTGCTGGCCTTCCCCGCGCCCGGTTCGGGCTATGCCCAGCGGCATGTCATCAGCGCGGCGGGTGATGTGAACGGCGACGGCTACGCCGACCTGCTCGGCAGTGACGACGCCACCGGCGCGAGCTTTCTGGTCTATGGCCGCGCGGCGTTTGGCGGCGCGCTGGAAATTGGCACGGCGGCGGATGACTTCATCGCCGTCGCGCAGTCCTGCACGGTGCAGGGCGGTGGCGGCGACGACCACATCAAAGTGAGCGGCAGCGGGCAGTTTGCGGTGTATCCGGGGAGCGGGCACAACACCGTTGAGATCGCGCCGGCGGCGGGCGGGCGCATCAACCTGGTGAGCGAGTCTGGCGGCGATCTCTATCAGTTGCAGAACAGCGCTGAGGCCACGCTCTACATCAGCAACAACGGTGACCTTGGCGGTCGCCTCGCCCTGCCCCCTGGCGTCTCCACCAGCAGCGTGCGGCTGGGGCAGGGTTCGGTGTTAATCGATACCGGCACGGGGCTCAAGATTCATCTGGAAGACGTGGATTTCGACGACGTGCTGGGCGGGCCGCGCACGCTGGATCTCATCAGCTTTGCCGACGGCACCGAGTGGCGCTACGAAGACTTAATCGCGCGCGGGTTTGACCTTGAGGGCAGCGCACAGGCCGACACGCTGCGCGGCAGTAACGTGGTCGACCGCATCGTGGCCGGCGCCGGCAACGATGTGCTGGAAGGTCTGGCCGGCGAAGACCTGCTGGACGGCGACGCGGGCGACGACACCTACACGTTTAACCCCGGCAGCGGCGTGGACAGCCTGCGCGATGCCAGCGGGCGCGACGTCCTGCGCTATCCGGCGCTCTCCGGTGCGGAAGCCTTGAGCTTCAGTCACGAGGGGCGGGATCTGCTCATCTCGCAGGCCAGCGGGGAGCAGTTGCGGATTCTCGACTGGGACGCTGCGCTTGCCGCGCGCATCGAGCTGTTGATCTGCGGCGAGCAGGCGCCGCTTGATTTGCCGGCGCTGGTCAATCGCGCCCCGGCCGTGTCACGGACACTGGCGGCGGTGTCGGTGATGAGCGGCGAGCGGCTGGATCTCGCGCTGCCACGCGACGCCATTCGGGATCTCGACGCACTCGACACCCTACATTGGCAACTCAAGGCTGAGCATGGCGGATTGCCGTCCGGTCTTCGCTTCGATTCGCAGACGCTCCACCTGAGCGGCACACCCAGCGCGGCTGGCCGCTATGCACTGGTGCTGTCCGCGACGGATGAGTTTGGCGCCACCGCCACCGTGCCCTACACGCTAAACGTGCAGTCGCGCCCTGTGCTGCGCGGGGCGGGGCGGCACGATGTGCTGCGAGGCGCGGCAGGCCCCGACGACCTCTATGGTATGGCCGGTAACGATCGCCTCTTCGGTATGGCCGGCAACGATCGCTTGTTCGGCGGGCTGGGCGCGGACTCGCTGTATGGCGCTGCCGGCAATGACCTGCTCGACGGTGGGCCCGGTGCCGATCGTCTTGTCGGCGGCGCGGGTAACGATCGCTATGTATTTGCCCGCGGATCTGGCAGCGACCACATCGTCAACGGCGATATCGCGGGCGACGACGAGATTGTTTTCTCGCAATGCCGGCCGCGCGACCTGAGTTTTCATCGGCAGGGCGCGGCGCTGGAGATCACGCGTCGGGGCAGCGGCGATCGGGTGCATCTGGCGCATTGGTTTGATAGCCCGGCGGCGCGCGTTGACCACATCCGGCTCGACGACGGGCACGACCTGCGGGCGGCCGACGTGGCGGTACTGGTGCAGGCGATGGCGCGTTTTGAACCGGCGTCCGGCGCGGCGCGGCCCTTGAGTACGGCGAACGCGCTGGCTCTGGAGCCGGTGCTGGCCGCCGTGTGGCACTAGGCTGCCGGCTGCGTGGACGGCGCTTAGCTGGCGCCGCTCTGCAGGGCTTCGAGCTCGGCCCAGCGCGTGTACAAGCCGTCGAGTTGTTCCTGCTGGGCGGCGAGGGTGGCGAGCGTGCGCTGGGTGTCTGCCAGCGGGCGTTGATAAAACCCCGCTGCGTTGGTTTCGTCACTGAGCGCGCTGACCGCCGCTTCCAGCGCTTCAATTTTCGCCGGCAGTTGTTCGAGTTCGAGCTTGAACTTGTAGCTCAGCTTGCCGGGCGTGGCGGGCGGCGGGCTGGGCGCTTTCGGCGCCACAGCTGGCGCCGCTGTGGGCGTTTCGGCGCGCGGTTTGCCGCGATTGGGGTTGTCGGTCTCGGCGAGTTTTTTGCCACGGGCGAGCCAGTCGCTGTAGCCGCCGGGGTAATGCTCAATTTTCCCGCTGTCTTCAAACACCAGCACGCTGGTGACCACGTTATCCATGAACGCCCGGTCGTGGCTCACCACAATCAGCGTGCCGCTGTATTCGGAGAGCCGGGTTTCGAGCACGTCCAGGGTTTCCACATCCAGATCGTTGGTGGGTTCGTCCAGCACCAGCAGATTGCTGGGACGGGTGAACAGGCGCGCCAGAATCACCCGGTTACATTCGCCGCCCGAGAGCGCCTTGATGGGCGTTTTGGCGCGCTCGGCGCTAAACAAAAAACCGCGCAGATAGCCGATGATGTGGCGCTCGCGGCCGTCCACCAGCACGGTGTCGCTGCCGTCG
>CANFVX010000375.1 GCA_947450495.1 Gammaproteobacteria bacterium | reverse complement strand
CGGGCTTTGTCCAGCGAGCGCTGAAAGGCTGTGTCGCCGCTCAGTTCTCCTTTGGCGAGTCCTTCCAGTTCAGCTAAACCCGAACTCGAATCAGGTTCGGCAAAGACAACGTCGAAGCCCAGCAAGCCAATTTTGTAGCGGTCGAACAGTGAATGAACCAATGCGGCGACTTTGTTACGCCCCCAGGGCCATCGCCCCTCCGCCGTCAGGCTTTTCTCATCGAGGTCAACGATGACGATCCGGCTGTCGACCGTGCCCGGCATCGTCAGGATCAGGCGCTGGTCGTAGAGCATGTTTTCCACGCGATCGATAGCGCCGACTCTCACCCAATTCGCGGCGTGAGCGACGAATAGCAATAAGACCATCAGGCTCAGGCCAATGCGAACCCGGGCTTCGGTAATCCGTTGCAGCAGTTTCTGCATGTTCACTCCCTGGCGAGTTGCTTCTTGCCCAGACTGTTGATGGCCCTGAAACGCCTGAACGGCGTGCGGGCGCCGAACCGTTATTGACCGGACGGAATCTCGGTCAAAAATGAGAACACCTTGTCGAGCCTGGCCAGCGCCAGCACGCCTGAGACGGGTTCGCTGACGGCCAGCAACCCGAACTTCAGCGATTTTTTTCTTGCCGCCTGATGCGCCTCTACCAGCGCCGCGATGCCGGAACTATCGATATACGTCACGCCCGACATCTCGGCCAGGGTCGGATGCCCGGCGGCCAGGGGTTCCAGCAGCGCGCGTCGAACTTCCTGGGATCTGGAGAGATCTATTTCGCCGTTCAAGACGACGACCGCGAAACCGTTTTGCGTGACTGATTTGATCGACATTAAGGGGCCCTGACCTCAGCGCGTCGGGCGTCAACAATCAGGCGTTTATGCATGCGCAGGATATTGCCCGCGCCCTGAGCCAAGTTGGCGTACTCGCAGCGGTCCATCAAAGCCCGAATAAAATGCGTTCCCAAGCCACCCGGCCGTAAGTCTTCAAGCGCTCGTGGGCGGATGGTGTCGGGGGCGATCGGCGGCGCGAAATCGAGCAGGGCGATTTCGAGAAACGCGCCCACCTGCCGCATCTTGAGCACAATCTCCCCCGCCATGTCGCCCTTGTAAGCGTGCTGCATCACGTTCATGCAAGCCTCGTTCACCGCCATCACCACATCAGCCACCCAGCCTGTATCTGCCGTTAGTTGCGCCGCCGCCGTCCGCACGCGTTGACGCACCGTCGACAACCAACTGGGGTCGGCGACAAATTTAATCTCTAGTAGCAGAGGTTCCGTCATGGACAACTAACATCTCGTCGCGGAAGCGAAACGAAGCGTGGGTTAGGGGGAACGATAAACGCTGCACCCGCCCCTGACCATACCGGACACACTCAGGCCGGACCTAGCTGGCGCAGCGCCCGCAGGTAAGCCTGCTCATCCGGCAGGCGTCCAGCCGATTGCGCATGCCAGAGCTCGGTGGCCAGACATTCAATCATCTGGTGTTCGACCTGATGCGCATGCGGAGATTGGGCAATCAATTCCGCATGAATCTGGCGCACCCCGGCCGGCCGATCGGCGGCCAGCTGTTCCCGCAAAGCGATGTGCAATCCCATGTGCAAAAACGGATTGTGCTCAGGATCATCGCGTCCGAGGTCCCGCTTGATCAGATGCGGCACGTCGCTGAGGACATCATGGTATTCGGGGTGCAGCCCGATCACGTCGGCCACGATGCGCTCTACGTCCGCAAGCGCCTCACCGCTGGTGGCTTTGGACCATACCTCGAAGAAAAATCGACGCGTGCTTTCCCTGGATTCAAACATCATGAGGTGGTCTTCTCCGGCACTCGCTTGGGCGCCCGGGGTTTTTCCGACCACTCACAAAAATCGGCGACAGGGCATTGGCCGCATTTCGGCGAACGCGCAGTGCACGTATAGCGGCCATGCAGGATAAGCCAGTGATGCGCGTGTTCGAGATAACGCGGAGGGATCACCGCTAATAATCCGCGCTCAACCGCGAGCGGCGTTTTGCCGGGCGCAAGCCCGGTGCGATTCGACACCCTGAAGATATGCGTATCAACGGCCATGGTGGGTTCGCCAAACGCAACGTTAAGCACCACGTTAGCGGTCTTTCGCCCAACGCCGGGCAAGGCTTCCAGCGCTGCTCGCTCACGCGGCACCGCGCCCGCGTGCTGCGTCACGAGCGCTTCGCAGGTCGCAATGATGTTGTGCGCCTTGGCGTTGAACAGCCCAATGGTCTTGATGTACTGCTTCAGGCCTTCTTCACCGAGCTTGAGGATGGCCTGCGGCGTATTCGCCACCGGGTAAAGTTTCGCGGTGGCCTTGTTCACGCCCACGTCGGTGGCCTGCGCCGACAAAATCACCGCGATCAACAACTCGAAGGGGGAGTGGTAGACGAGCTCGGTCTCGGGCGCCGGATTAAGCGCCGCCAAACGCTTGAAAAAAGCCCCGGCCCGGCGAGCATTCATGCGGGGTTCGCACCCCGTCGCTGCCTGGCGCGCGCCATCACGGCGGCCAGTTCGTCACGCGCCGCGCTGGTATTAACGGGAGGCGCGACATAGTCCTGTTCAATCCGGGGACCCGCCGCCAGCCGTGCATTGCGACGCGCGGTTCGCGCCTGCGATTGAATGGCCAGCGTCTCCTGCCAGCGGCCTGCCGCCAGCATTGTCTTGCCTTGAGTGAAGTAGGCCGTCAGGGGAATGGCTTCGCCACAGATTCGTGCGCAATCGCCGCACTCTGTGCAGCGATCAAGCCCCAAGGCGGCGGCTTGCTGCACATCGGCCATCGACAAGGCCCGCGCCAGCGACGCGGGCGCGAGCGCGCTCGGACAAACCGACGTGCAATCGCCACAGGCCGTACAGGCGGCAATATCTGCGCCTTCGCGGGCCGCAATCGCCGCCGGGGTTTCCGCCAGCGGCCAAGCAGATTCGAGGCGCGCGGGACTGAGCTCAATGCAATCAACGGGGCACGGCGGCAGGCACAGCCCGCAGCCCGTACAAGCTTCCGTGATGACGGTGTGCAGCTGTTTGGCCGCACCGACAATGGCGTCGACCGGACAAGGGGCGATGCACTTGGTGCACCCAATACATTCGGCTTCACGAATAACGGCGAGCAACGGGACTGGCAGCGCGGTGCCGGTGACTGCATTCGCAAGCGCGGGCGGCGAGCGGTCCAGCAAGACGCTCAGTCGCCGTGCCAGCAGCGCGCCGCCGGGGGTGCAGGCATCGACCGGCGCGGCGCCGCGGTCCAAGGCCTCGGCGAATGGGCGGCAACCCAGATATTGGCAGGCGCCGCACTGCGTCTGCGGCAGCAAGCGGAGAAT
>CANFVX010000374.1 GCA_947450495.1 Gammaproteobacteria bacterium | reverse complement strand
GGCCGCGTTTGTATTGAGGTCGCGATTAGTCGGGCATGGGTGGATGACGCCGGACGTCTGCGCCCGGCGTTCTATACCGCGGCGTTCGACGGCTCTATCGATCATCTCAAAGACGTCTTTGGGCTGGATGCGGCTTGGCGGGAACGCCATCGCCGTTCCACCGTGGCGCTGGAAGCCAGACTCACCGTGCTGGGGCCCGCGTGGCAGGATGAAACCCTGCAGATCGAAAGCCGGATTGTCGATTTCGACGCCAAGCGCCTGCACATCGCGCAGGTGCTGGCGCGCGGCGAGGAGTGGGTCGCGACCCGCGAAAGCATGGCGATTAGTTTCGATCTCGACGCCCGGCGGAGCTGTCCCTTCGCGCCGGACATCGCAGCGCAGATTGCCGAGCTGCACGCGGCGCACTCGCAGCTGCCGGACTGGCAGTGGGTAGGACAGCAGCGCGTGGCGCTGGCCGAACTGAACGACTAACAATTTCTGATTCCATATTTTCCGCAATCGCTGCGGGCAGAGGAGAGTGAGTAATGATTTCAACCATGATGGACGTCCAGCTGTCCCTCAATCAGTTTCTGGAACGGGCCGGCAAACTCTTCGCCGATCAGGAAATCATCTCCCGTCTGCCGGACAAATCCCTGCGGACCCATACCTACGGCGAGTATTACCGCCGCACCCGGGCGCTGGCTTCAGCGCTGCAGAAACTGGGCATCAACAAAGGCGATCGCGTCGCCACGCTGTGCTGGAATCATCATGCGCACCTTGAATGCTACTTCGGCATTCCGGCCGCCGGCGCGGTCATGCACACGCTCAATCTGCGCCTGTCGCCGGCCGAACTCGGCTTTATTGCGGATGACGCCAAAGACCGCGTGCTGATTCTCGACGACATCCTGCTGCCGCTGTACGCCCAGTTCGCCGAGCTCCATCGCTTTGAGCACGTCATTGTGTTCCCGTTCTCCGGCGCGCCGGTGGACCCGCAGTTTCTGAACTACGAAACCCTGCTCGCCGACGCCGATCCGGATGGCTTTGAGTATCCGGCGCATCTCGAAACCGACCCCACTTCCATGTGCTACACCTCCGGCACCACCGGCAAGGCCAAGGGCGTGGTGTATTCGCATCGCTCCACCGTACTCCACACGCTGGTGGGCTGTGGCGGCGACGTCTGGGGCCTGCGCAGTCAGGACGTTGTGCTCCCCGTCACCCCGATGTTCCACGCCAATAGCTGGGGCGTTCCTTACGGTGTGGTGATGACGGGCGCGAAAATCGTGTTCCCCGGCCCGCATCTGCATCCGGAAGACCTGCTCGACCTGATGACCCTCCAGCCGCCCACGCTGTCGCTCGGCGTGCCGACGATCTGGATGACCATGATTCAGACCTACGACGCGGCCGTCACCGCCAAGTCCACCCGCTGGAACTTGCCGGTGGGCATGCGCTCGATGGTCGGCGGTTCAGCGGTGCCCGAGGCGCTGATTCGCGCCTTCGCCAAACACAATATCTGGCTGCTGCAGGGCTGGGGCATGACCGAAACCTCGCCGGTGGCGGCGGTGTCTTTCCCCAAAGGCTACATCTTGAAAGCGGACGACAACGAACGCTTCCGCCGCGCGGCCATGGCCGGTGTGCCGGTGCCGCTGGTGGATATCCGCATCCGCACCGACGAAGGCGAAGACGCGCCCTGGGACGGCAAAACCGTGGGCGAAATCCAGGTCCGCGGCCCCTACATTACCGGCAGCTACCATCAGGTGCCGGTGACCGAAGACAAGTTCGCGGCCGACGGCTGGTTGCGCACCGGCGACGTGGCCACCATGGACGAAGCGGGCTTCGTGCGCATCACCGATCGCACCAAAGACCTCATCAAGTCGGGCGGGGAATGGATTAGTTCGGTGGATCTCGAAAACGCCATCATGGCGCACCCGGCGGTGGCCGAAGCCGCCGTGATCGCGATCCCCGACCCCAAGTGGGATGAACGTCCGCTGGCCTGCGTGGTGCTGAAGCCGGGCCAGACCGCAACGCCGGCCGAACTCGGCGCGCATTTGATGGCGAACGGTTTTGCCAAATGGCAGGTGCCGGACCGCGTAGAGTTCATCGATGCGGTGCCGCGCACCTCCACCGGTAAGTTCTACAAGCTGAAACTGCGGGAAATGTTTGCCGGTAAGTAGGCACTGAGGCCGGGTCTCAACACCGTCCCCGCGCTGGCAGGGACGGTTCCAAACGAACAGCCGGTGAGCCTTCAGCCGCCGGCAATCCCCACCATAAAAAACACAGTCTCACCGTCGGTGAGACTGTCTTCGATATACATGCGCTGCCCCTTGGAATTGAGGTAGAGCGTGCCGCGCGAGTTGAGGGATTTGGATTCCTCGTCCATCAACAGCGCGGTCATGGCGGGGCCGTATTTGCCGGTGATGGCGGCGGCCAGCGCCGCCATCGTGGGTTCCGGGATCTCGAAGCTCTCTTTCTCGATGCGGGTGATTTCCCGAAAGCGGCTTTGGTACTGGGCGTGAATGGTGATCATTTTCAAGCTTTGGCCAGCGCGCCATCGGCGGCCAGCACCTCGGCCACATCATCCATGCCCAAAGCGCTGAGGCGCGCTCCCGTCTGCAGGCCGCTTTGCCGATCCCAACCGCGCCAGTCGTAGTACTCGTCCAGCACGGTTTCGAACATATCCGCCGCGACCTTGCCGGGGTACATGCCTTCCGGACACGGCTCAAACATCCAGCGCTCGCAGATGGTGTCGTGCTCGCGGCGCAAGCCAAGACGCGAATTGAAGGCTTTTTCCAGATTGCAGATGCGTTCGCCGTCGCGCATGAGTTCTTCCGGCGTGCGGTCGATGCCGGTGACTTCGGCGAACGCGCGTCCGTAGTAGTCCTCCGGCGTGTAGCCGCCTGGATCGAGCATCCAGTGGAACAGGCACACGCCGTAGGAGTTCAGCAGCGCGACCTGATTCTCGACCACGGCGGTACACGCACCCTTGAGGAGCGGGGTGCTCAGATCGGCGGCTTCGAGTCGGCCAAAGTACTTCATGGACAAATCCCGACGCTGGAATTTCTCGATCAAGCCAATGCCTTTCAGATGGTCGGCGCCGCGCGAGGCCACCGCCATATTGTTCATCCAGGTCGGGAAGGGACGCATTTCTTCGGTGAAGCTCGCGCCGCCCTTGCCGTAGGTGGCGTACTTCATGAAGTTCTCGCCGCGGAACTGCGAGTAGCGCAGCGCGCCGTAGTAGGGGCCGTCGTGGAAGAACTTCCCGAAGCGGTTGCGCTGAAAAACCATGTCCTTCATCAGTTCTTCCACGTCTTCCATGCAGCCCCATTCGAGGCTTTG
>CANFVX010000373.1 GCA_947450495.1 Gammaproteobacteria bacterium | reverse complement strand
TGGTAAACAAGTGCGTTTGCCGGTCCATAAGTCGCCGGACTCGGCGCGCCTTTGCTCGCCTTGGCATTGCCAAAATACATATAAATCTTGTTGGTGCCGTCGACGGGCGCCGCCGGGTCCGCATCTTTGGCCGGCGCAGGCGCCGGCCCCGAGGCTGCTTTAAGCGTGGGGATTTTCACCCACACGAAGGCCATCTCATTGACCACGTCGATCTTTTCGATATGGAACTGCAGCGGCGTCTTGTCGTCGCCCGCGACAAAACGGATATCGCCTCCGCCCTCTGTCAGGTCAAGAAAGTGGGTGAAGTTACCGGTGTGGAGTCGAATCAGCACTGGGCTGTCGGTGAGATCGCTGGTGGTGGCGATACCCGTGGGGGTGGTATCGAGCGTTACAGCCTTGCGATAAGACCAGTCTGGATTCCACCAGGCCAGCGCATTGCTGCTGACCAATAAAAGCGTAGCAGCCACCAGAGCAGAGAATCGGGTCATTTCGGATATCTTTCGCATGCTGAAAACTCGGGAACGGCAATCGTTAGGTTAGGGTGTTAGCTGTCAATGACGCGCGTATTAAAATAAATTTCCAACAGACAACGTGAGGTTTTAAAAGTCGTAACCCACGCTGAAGTGCACCCGCTCATCGCCCTCTTTTGTGCGGTCAGAAGAACGTAAGGGATAGCCCCATATCAATAGCGCGTTGACTGAATCAAAGCCCGTTAGCCGCAGCCCCATGCCGGTGCTCCACAGGAGCGCGGTCTCTGGCACGCCGGGCAATGCATGACGCACCCGCAAGCCGGTGGCATCGGTATAGGCAAATATCTCAAGTTGTTTCAGCCAATCCCAGTTTGCGGGCTTTAACTCGGGGTAGCGGAGTTCCAGCGTGGAACTCAGTGCGTCGTCGCCCTGCTTTTCGGATTCGAGGTAGCCCCTGACGTTCGCAACTCCGCCGGCCGCATAGGACTCGTTGCTGATAAGAGGTGAGTTCGCGGCCTGCCCTTCAAGCCGACCGAAGATTCGAACCCCCTTCCAAACAGGTTGCTCACGGTCAAGGCTGAGATGCAAAAAAGCGAAATCAGGAATGGCGCGATAGCGCTTGCTCTCAAATTCTTTTGCGGTGTTTCCCAAGCCCCTGATCCCGAAATTGAGGCTGAGGTCGTAATGGCTCACCGACTCTTTCCCGTAGAGCGTGCCGCTGTACGCGGCGTTAAACACCGAGTACGCGATCGGTGTATTCACAGTGTCATTCCCCTGCAAACCAATCGATTCACCGAAGTCTTTGTGGTCGAAGCCAATCGTCACGCTGTGAAAGTAGGTGCCGAGTGCCCTGAGAGGGACCGTATAGCGCAATCCTGCGATGGTCCCGTTGCCCACTACGCCCAAGGTGCCTACGGTTGCGATATTGCTGTTTGAACGAACCGCATACAGCGAGAGCAGATGATCGAGATTCTGAAATCGCCACAAATAGTTGGCGGACACCACCTCTACTTCATCCGGATTCTCTGGCGAGATCAGGTAGGACGCTCCGATGCTGTGGCCGCGCTGCCACAGGTTATCGTAGCTCACGCTGGTGCTGATTCGGGTTCGGGTGGTATCCGCGCTATAGCGATCGTTAATCTCGACGCTGCCGTGAATGGGCAATTCATCTTTGACCTTAAGTTCAACCTCAAGCTTGCCCGGGGTTTTGCCGGGCTTGAGGACCGGCGTAATCGTGCGGTCCCGGGAGACATTTCCGAGTGCGGCGAGTTCCTTTTGAACGGTAGGCAGGTGTGGCGCTTGCCCCACGCCCAACGAAGGCACGGCGGACTTTATCTTGCCAAGTGAAAAATAGCGCGAACCGGTAACGGTCACTTTGCCGACCGTGGCTTCCGTGATTTTCAGGCGAATGATGCCGCCGACCACGTCTTGCTCGGGAATATCGACTAGCACCGTGCCGTACCCGCGAGAATGGTAAAGCGCTTCAAGTTGCTGCTGAGCCGCTGTCACGTCGTCGATCGATTTGTGTTCCCCAAGATGACCGTAAACCGCGCGCTCGATGTCTTCCGTAGGCAGGAGGCTATTGCCTTCCACCTGGTATTCCCAGACATCAAAGTATTCCTTGGGCTCCGGCGCAATTGCGGCTGGTGCTGATTCCGCCCAACTCGCCATGGGTGCCACCGCCAGCGTCGCTGAGGCGAGCAAAAGGGCGCAAAACAGCCGGATTGCGCGACGGCCCGCAGACCGAAATTTGCGATTCAAAAAAACGCTCCCGTTCACGCGCCAAATCCGAGGAATTCTACCGTAATGACCGACATGGAAGGCGCCTCCATCGGCGCCGCGTTCGCGCCGCGATCGCCAGCGCCACCCGCTGCATCTGCCGCCGACTTGGAGGCAGCGTTGGCCGCGTTGCCTGCGCCACCAACGCTCGCCCCAATCGAACCGATTGAGGACACGGGCACACCCACTGTGTCGCCACCGGCCTTGATGTTCTCGGATCCGAGCACTTCAACCGCGGCGATGGTGATGTTGCCCGCGCTTTCGATGCCGGCCTCGCTCGCATTAACGACGCCTCGTGGAGTCACCAGGTCCACGTTGCCAAAGGCGCGACCGGCGGTTGTCGTTAACGCCCTGATACCGCTTCCCTGAATCGGCGGAGGCACAGAGACCGTAACCTTGCCGTCGTCGTCAAATTGGAATCCATTCGCTGGCACAGAGATCGCGCTACGAGCACCGCGGCCGGCGTCGATATCTCCGAAGTTGGACCATGCGAGAATGTCGCCGCCGTCAGCAGCGAAGACGCGCGACTCATTAACGTTCAAATCGCCCTTGAGGTAGATGCGAACGTCGCCCACTCCCTCGCTGACAATGCCGAGTTCATTCGCATTTTTGGTAATCCCGAAACTCGCCGGAGGTGTGGCGAGACCCACATTGATTCCGCCGCCCGGCGCGAACAAGTCAATATCCCCACCCTTAATCGTAAATATCTGGCTGAAAAATAGGTTGATATCTCCCGAATAGTCCTTGTTGCCGAACAGCAGTTTTACAGCGTCGTCGCCACGCGTGTAATCCGGGAATTTGGTTTTTGCGGCTGCACGTCCTGTTAGCCTAAGCTCCGTGAAAAATGCATCCATCACGGGTCCGAGTTGCTCGGAGTAGGTTAACTGTCGGAATTCGCTGAGCGCCGCCTGCTCGCCTTGTCCTGCGAGTTGAAGCGCCTTCAGGTTATCGGAGCCCAAGGCGAAATATTTTTCAATAAATGCCGAAAGGTCTGGTGTTTTCGCCCCTAACCCTGCCAAAGCCGAAATACTCGCGCCATCGCCGGCAAGTGCCAAGTTGATCTCGT
>CANFVX010000372.1 GCA_947450495.1 Gammaproteobacteria bacterium | reverse complement strand
TCTGCTGATGACGGTGGTCGGGGTGTACGAAATGTAATATCCCATGTGACTTTCCTTTTTCTGGGGGATCAAATCCCTTGTGCGCTTATTGGGCTGCGAATCGCACTGGTATCGCCGTGCTGCTAAAAGCTTTTTTTGTCAGTTTGGCTTATGTGCTGGGGTAATGTTCGCGGGAAACTATTAATTATTTCCGGGTGAGTGGGTCGCCGAAGGAATCACCGAAACCTCAAAATTTAAAGGCATCAGGTGCGAACGAAAAATGCGTAATGTGTTCGTCCGAGGGGCGCTGTTTTTCGCAAAGTGTGCCTAGTGGTTCGACCAAGCGGCTAATGGGCCGCACATACAGTGAGTGCGCGACGCATGCATTTGGCGATGTTAGCACCGCGATTTCGGCGGCAGATCGTTTCCGCGCCAAGAATCGAGCACACAATTCGTCTCTATTCGCTGAAGGCCGAAAAAGTCAGTCAGGCGGCCTCGTCGACCACCCGTCGTTCCGATACGCTCTGCTTCGTGTTTCACCGGAAGGTTGAGGAGTTGCGTCTACATGGCCAGCCAGTTAATCCCGGGCGCTTGCCAAAATCAGGATTTGACCGAGCATATTGGTATGCAGGCGCAGTGCGGGACTCCTAAATGGAATTTAGGGGGGGGCCTCAGACGGCTATTGACCGAATGTTGTCGGCGAGGTGACGCTAGCGCCTTCAACTTCATTCGGGTGTCGAGCAAAAAGTGCTGTCCAAATCTCGTCCAAATCAGGGCGTGATTGGTGGGCCAGACGGATGGAGCCATAGCGCTATGGCGAAATTTTCGAGTGGGATTTTTTGAAGAGTTGGTGGCCAAGGACGGAATCGAACCATCGACACGCGGATTTTCAGTCCGCTGCTCTACCAACTGAGCTACTTGGCCGGCGCGAGAGGCATACCGGCGGGCAGGCCCGACGGGAGCGGCAATGTAAGCGGCGAGCGGAGGGCCGTCAACCCGTTGGCTTGCGCGGGTGCGGCGTGACGGCCAATATCCCATCCATACAAGCTAAATTTGAGGCAAAGCCCATGAGCACAGCGTGGAAAGTCGACGGTGAATACATGGAAGCCTGCAGCTGCGACTTCCTCTGCCCCTGCATTACCCAGAACGCGACTACCCCGGCCACGCACGACTTCTGCAAAGTGGCGATGACCTACGCGGTTACCTCCGGCCACTATGGCGAGACTCGATTGGACGGCGTGGTGTTCGCGGTGATTGCGCAGTCGAAGGCCATCATGTCGCAGGGCGACTGGGCGATGGGCGTGATTGTGGATGAGTCCGCGAGCGACGCGCAGGCGGAGGCCATCGCCGCCATTGCGAGCGGCGCGGCGGGCGGACCACTGGCCGGCTTCGCGCCGCTGGTGGGCGAATTCAAGGGCCTCACGCGGGCCCGTATCGAGTTCAAGACTGAGGGTCACGAGCGCTCGGTCAATATCGAAGGTCAGCTGAGCCAGTCGGTAGAAGGCATTTCCAGCCTCACCGCACCGGGGCAGTGTCTGGCCATCGACAACACTTTTCATCCGGCCAATCCCCGGCTCAATCTGGCGCTGGCGGTGAAGAATTTCATCCGCAGTTTCGGCATTGAATGGGACGCGCCGGCGCGCAAAACCAACGGCCATTTCGCGCCGTTTTCCTGGGCGGGCGCCGCGCACTGAATACCGGGGCGCTAGCGCGGCACTTGCCGCGCCTCATCAGCGCATTGGTGTTGATAGCCATCGCGCTGTTGTCTTGGGGGCTGTTGCTGGCCGCCGCGCACAGCATGACGTCGATGAGTGCGCCCGATCTCCCCGGCGGCTCGCTCCTCCTTAAAGCCGCCTGGCTGATGATGAAACCCACTGAGGCCCCGGCCTATCTGGCCGTCTCCTCGCTGATGTGGGTGTTGATGATGGTGGCGATGATGACGCCGGCGGTCCTGCCGGTGGTCTTGCTGTTTGGGCGTACCGCCAACGCGGGCGTGGGTCGCATGCTTGCTTTCGCCGCCGGTTATCTCGGGATTTGGAGCGTTTACGGGCTCGCGCTCACCGCCGTGCAGTGGGTGCTACATCAGGCCGCATTTCTGTATTCGATGGCGCTCAAGACGGGACCGTCGCTCGCCGCCGGCCTGCTGATTGTCGCCGGGATTTATCAGTTCCTGCCGTTCAAGCAGGCTTGCCTGCGCCACTGCCAAAGCCCGCTTGCGTTTCTGCTCAATCATTGGCGCGACGGCCGCTGGGGCGCGTTGTGGATGGGCGCCATGCACGGGCGCTATTGCCTGGGCTGTTGCTGGGTCTTTATGCTGCTGATGTTCGCCGGCGGCGTGATGAGCGTCGGCGCGATGGCCGCGCTGGCGGCCTTCATTCTGCTGGAGCGCCTGCTGCCGGCAGGCTTCTGGGCCAGCGCCGTGCCCGGCCTGCTTTTGCTGGCGACGGGCGCGGCGCTGCTGTTGGCTTAGGCCTTATTTCGCTTCCTGCGGCTTGAACTCGGCCGGCGCGGCCGAGCCTTCGCCGAAGAAATACTTCTCCATTTCTGTTTCCAGAAACTTGCGATCCTTCGCTTCGATCGGCGTAAGCCGGTATTCGTTGATGAGCATGGTCTGGTGTTTGAGCCAGCCGCCCCAGGCTTCCTGCGAGACTTCGAGATAAATCCGACGACCCAGTTCGCCCGGATAGGGCGGGGCGCGCAGGCCTTCGGCTTCGCGGCCGAGCTTGATGCATTGAACGGTTCTGCTCATGAGTGTCCTTCCGAAGGCGGGCTAAGCGAGTGAATGAGATCCTGCACCGGGCGGGGGAGACCCACCGTCGCAGGCGCCGCGGAGTTATACCAAAGCAGATCGGCGCAATCCATGCAGCGCGTGCCGCGTTCGCGCACGTCGAGGGCGATGGGCGTAATTTCCAGATGAAAGTGCGTGAACGTGTGGCTGATGGGCGGCAGCGGCGCTGCCACGCCCACCGGGACGAGGTCAAAGCTCGCGCACGAGGTCTCGATGGCCGCCACGTCGGTCACTTCCGGAAAACTCCACAAGCCGCCCCAGATCCCGCTGGCGGCCCGCCGGGTGAGCAACAGCGCGCCGTCCTCCGCGCGTCGCAAGACCAGCATTCGGGTGTGGCGCACGGGCAAAGCCTTACGCGGTTTGCGGGTGGGGAAGGCGTGTTGCTCGCCGCGCGCATGGGCCACGCAGTCGGCAGCCACCGGGCAGTCGGCGCAGGCCGGCTGGCGGCGCACGCACAGCGTGGCGCCGAGATCCATAATCGCCTGCGTGTAGTCGGCCACGCGTGCCTGCGGGGTCAGCGCCTCGGCCAGCGGCCACAGGGCGCGCTGGGTGGCCGGCGCATCGGGCCAG
>CANFVX010000371.1 GCA_947450495.1 Gammaproteobacteria bacterium | reverse complement strand
TTGATCGCGGTAATCAGCGGCGCATTCATGCGCGCAAAGCGCGCGATCGCCCCGTGCAGGAAGCAGGTCATATTGCGCATGAGTTCGGTCACGCCATCGCCCGCCGCCGCAAAGGAGGTCACGTCTCCCCCGGCGCAGAACATCTTGCCCGTGCCGGTCAGAATCACCGCGCGAACGTCAGCGCTATCGCAGCGCGAGGCCACTGCCAGCAGGTCCTGCGACATCTTGAGATCGAGCGCATTGGCGGCATCGGGTCGATTGAGCGTGATGGTGGCGATTTGATCGGTGAGATCAAAAGTCATCGTGGTCAGGTTCATGGGGCTTCCCTTGTGATGGTTGAGTTATGTCGTGCAGGCAGTTCATTCATGATGCGGCGACGCTCGGCGGGTGCGTAGGTGCTCCAGGCTGCGATTTCTTTTAGCGTCCTCCCGCATCCCCGACAGAGCGCGCGCTCGGGATCGATCTGACATAGCTGAACGCAGGGACTTTCGATCGTCATGCGCATTCCGCCTGTGCGGCGACCGGTGCCGTCCCGCGCGTATAAGCCTCCAGATAATCCAGCGCCGCGATGGCGCGACTGCCGTACCAGGAGGTCATTTCACCGTCGATCAAGGCCACCGGGACGCCGGGCAAGGCCTGCGCGATTTCTACCAGATGCCGTTCCCGAAAAGGATAGGGCTCGCTGCTCAAAAGCACCCGGTCAACGCGCCCCGCGTAGTCTTCCAGCCGCACGCTGGGATAGCGGTCCGCACTCACTGCAGGTTCTGTATGCCAAGCAAACAGGCTGAGCATGCGAGAGATATAGGTCTCGCGCGCCACGGTCATCCACGGCTCGCGCCAGATGAGATAGAGCACCCGCTGGGGAGGCCCAAGTGGTGTGTGTCGCAGCCGTTCAAGCTTCGACAGCAGTGCGGCACTCAGGCGGGACGCGCTTTCCTCGCGGTTAAACACGCCGCCCAGCAAAGCGTAAAGCGGCGCGTTGTCTTCCGGGCAGAGCGGATGGGTGACGATTACCGCCGGCGCAAATTCGCGTAAGCGCAGCGCGTCTTCGCGCCGGTTCTCATCGATATTGACCACGACGTGGGTGGGATTTAATGCCCGGATTGCCGCGATATCCACATCCTTGGTACCGCCCACCTTGGGCACCTCGCGCAGAGAGTCCTTTGGATAAATACAAAAGCCGGTGCGTCCCACCAGGTGCTCGCGCAAGCCCAACTCGCAAAGGAGTTCGGTGACACTGGGCACCAGCGAGACGATGCGCGGTTGCGCGCCGGCGCGCGGGTGCGAGGTCCCTTCGGCATCTAGCCAGCGCGCCACCCTTGCCGCCTTACATATTCCGGCGATATTCACCGCCGACGTCGTAGAGCGCCCCGGAGATTTGTCCGAGCGAGGCCACCTTCACCGATTCCATCAGCCGCGCAAACACGTTGCCGCGTTCACGAGCGATTTGCTGTAGCTGCGCCAGTTCAGCCGGCCGCTCATCGGCCCGCACTTCCTGATAGGCGTGTACAGAAGCAATCTGCGCCTGCTTCTCTTCTTCAGTGGAACGCATCAACTCGATGGTGGTGACCTGGTCTTCCTTGCCTTCTTTCGGCAAGAAGGTGTTCACCCCGATCAGCGGCAGACGACCATCGTGTTTCAGATGCTCGTAGTACATGCTTTCGTCCTGAATCTTGCCGCGCTGGTACATGGTATCCATCGCGCCCAGCACGCCGCCGCGTTCCGAAATCCGCTCAAATTCCGCATACACGGCTTCTTCAACGAGGTCTGTCATTTCATTGATGATGAACGAGCCTTGCAGCGGGTTCTCGCAGAAGTTCAAACCGAGTTCGCGGTTGATGATGAGCTGGATGGCCACCGCACGGCGCACGGATTCTTCGGTCGGTGTGGTGATGGCTTCGTCGTAGGCGTTGGTGTGCAGGCTATTCGTGTTGTCGAAAATCGCATACAGCGCCTGCAGCGTGGTGCGGATGTCGTTGAAGCTGATTTCCTGGGCATGCAGGCTGCGACCGGAAGTTTGAATGTGATATTTCATCATCTGGCTGCGCGCGCTGGCGCCATAACGGTCGCGCATCGCGCGCGCCCAGATGCGGCGGGCCACGCGGCCAATCACCGAGTACTCCGGGTCCATGCCGTTGGAGAAGAAGAAGCTCAGATTGGGCGCGAAATCGTCGATCTTCATGCCGCGCGCAAGGTAGTACTCCACGATCGTGAAGCCGTTCGAGAGCGTGAATGCGAGCTGCGAAATGGGATTCGCCCCGGCTTCTGCAATGTGATAGCCGCTGATCGAGATGCTGTAGAAGTTCCGCACATCGTGGGTGACGAAATACTCCTGCACGTCGCCCATCATCTTCATCGCGAATTCAGTCGAGAAAATGCAGGTGTTCTGGGCCTGATCTTCTTTGAGGATGTCGGCCTGCACGGTGCCGCGCACGGTGGCTAGAGTCTTGGTCTTGATTCGCGCGTAGGTCTCCGCGTCCACCACCTGATCGCCGGTGATGCCCAACAGGCCAAGGCCCAAGCCGGTATTGGTCTCCGGAAGTTCGCCGGTATAGACGGGACGCGGCTTGCCACGGGCCTTGAACCAGGCGTCGATGCGCGGCTGTACGGCTTCCCACTGACCGCTCTCACGCAGGTGTTTTTCCACCTGCTGGTCAATCGCCGCGTTCATGAAGAACGCGAGAATGATCGGCGCCGGACCGTTAATCGTCATCGACACCGAAGTTGACGGCGCGCAGAGATCGAAGCCGGAGTAGAGCTTCTTGGCGTCGTCCAGCGTCGCAATCGAGACGCCCGAGTTGCCGATTTTGCCGTAGATGTCCGGCCGCTCGTGCGGGTCTTCGCCGTAGAGCGTCACGGAGTCGAAGGCGGTCGACAGCCGCGCCGCCGGTTGCCCAACCGATACATAGTGGAAGCGGCGGTTGGTGCGCTCCGGCGTGCCTTCGCCGGCGAACATGCGGGTCGGGTCTTCGCCCGTGCGGCGATACGGATAAACGCCCCCCGTGTAGGGGTAAGCGCCCGGCAGGTTTTCCTTCATCAGGAAGCGCAGACGATCGCCCCAGCTGTCAAAGCGCGGCGGCGCAATTTTAGGCACGCGATTGTGGCTCAGGGTCTCGCGATAGTTATCGCCTTCCACCAGCTTGTCGCGCACCTGATAGGTGTATTTTTCAGCGGTGATGCCGGCAAGACGCGCCGGCCACTCGCGCAGAAGCTGCTGCGCTTCGGCGCCAATCGTGGCGAGGCATTCGTTGTAGCGACGGCGCAGCTTGCCGATGGCGTCGTCGCCCAGCTGGGCTTCCGCATAGGGTTCGCCGGCGGCCGGCAGCGCCGGGTCGCCC
>CANFVX010000370.1 GCA_947450495.1 Gammaproteobacteria bacterium | reverse complement strand
GCTGGATTCACTCAGCGAAGCGGTCACCCAGATCGAACAGGCCCGCGACCAGTTGGCCGCCACCACCGCTACGCTGGGCGCGCTGCGCGACGGCGGGCAGGCGCCGCGCGCGATGGCCAACGCCGGGATTTATCTCGACGTGTTTGGGCACGTGGTGATCGGCTGGCTGTGGCTGCGGATGGCGGTTATCGCCACGCAGGAAGCGGCAGAAACGCACGGCAGTGAGCAGGACTTCTATCGCGGCAAGCTGCAGGCCGCACAGTATTTCTTCCGCTATGAATTGGCCAAAGTGGGCGAGCGTCTGGCCTTGCTGGCCGCCGCCGACGACACCTGTCTCACCATGCAGGACCGTTGGTTCTAATTGGCTTCAACCGCCTACGGAGCGCTGTGAAATGAGCATGAACATGACCGATTACGCCGCCGAGCGCGCCAGTTTCCAATGGGCACCGCCGGCGCAGTTCAACTTCGCGCGCGACGTGCTCGACCGCTGGGCCGAAGACCCGGGCAAGCTCGCCCTGTGGTGGATCGACGACTTCGGGCATGAAGAAAAAATTACCTTTGCCGGGCTTTCCGAGCGCGCGCAGCGCCTGTGCAACGTGCTGGCAAACGCCGGCGTGCAGCGCGGCGATACGGTGATTGTGCTGCTGCCGCGACTGGTCGCCTGGTGGGAAGTACTGACCGCCTGCCTGCGGATGGGCGTGGTGGTGTCGCCGGGCACCACGCAGTTGGCGCCCAAAGATCTCGCCTATCGGATCGAAGCGTCCAAGGCGACTGCCGTCATCACGGATGAGCGTAACGCGGCCAAGTTCGACGAACTTGAGGGGCTCGCGCTGCGCGCCCGTTTGCTGGTGGGCGCCACACGCGCCGGTTGGGAATCGTATGAAGCGGTGGTCGCCGCGGCCTCGCCGGTCTTCGCCGCCGCCGACACCGCGCCCGATGACGACGCGCTCTGCTATTTCACTTCCGGCACCACGGGCTATCCCAAGATGGCGATCCAGACGCAGGGCTATGGCCTGGCGCATCAGATCACGGGGCGCTACTGGCTCGATCTGCGGCCGGACGATGTGCACTGGAATTTGAGCGACACGGGCTGGGCGAAGGCCGCGTGGAGCAGTTATTTCGGGCCTTGGACCTGCGGCGCCACGATTTTCGTGCATCACGCCGAAGGCTTCGATCCCAAGCGCTCGCTGGAAGTGTTGGCGCAATATCCCATCACCACCTTCTGCGGCGCGCCCACCATCTACCGCATGGTGGTGCTCCAGGACTTAAGCCAATACACGTTCAAGACCCTGCGCCACTGCGTGGGCGCGGGCGAACCGCTGAATCCGGAAGTGATCGAAACCTGGCAGCGCGCCACGGGCCTGGTGATTCGCGACGGCTACGGCCAGACCGAATCGGTATTGCTGTGCGCGAGTTTCCCCTGCCTCGAGCCGCGCTTTGGCTCAATGGGCAAACCCTCGCCGGGCATTGACCTCGCCGTGATTGATGACGACGGCGGCGCGCTGCCGGCGGGGCGCGAAGGCGACGTCGCGGTGCGGGTGAAGCCGGCGCGTCCGCCCGGCCTGTTCAAGGAATATCGCGGCGACGAAGAGCGCACACAAAAGGCGTTTCGCGGCGACTGGTACCTCACCGGCGATCGCGCGTATGTGGATGAAGACGGCTACTTCTGGTTTGTGGGCCGGGCGGATGACGTCATCCTGTCGGCCGGATATCGCATCGGGCCGTTTGAGGTGGAGAGCGCCTTGCTGGAGCACCCGGCGGTGGTGGAGTCGGCGGTGGTCTCCAGCCCCGACGAGATGCGGGGCGAAGTGGTGAAGGCCTTCGTGGTGCTGGCGGCCGGCGTGGCGGGCAGCGATGCACTGGTGAAAACCCTGCAGGATCACGTGAAGCACGTGACCGCGCCGTACAAATATCCGCGCAAGATTGAGTTTGTTGCCAGTCTGCCCAAGACCGTCAGCGGCAAAATTCGGCGGGTAGAACTGCGCGAACGCGAATGGGCGAAGCCCGGCGCGTGAGCGTGCTGGAGACCCCGGATATCACGCCGTCCTCGCAGCGGGCGGCGCTGCTGATGGTGGTGGTGAGTTCCTTCGCGCAGCCTCTGATGCTGTCGTCGGTCACGGTCGCGCTGCCCAGAATTGCCGATGACCTCGCGCTGAGTGCGGTGACGCTCTCCTGGGTGCCGCTGGTGTTCCTGCTCAGTAGCGCGTGCACGGTGTTGAGCTTCGGGCGGCTCGCCGACATGTACGGGCGCAAGCGAATCTTTATTGTGGGCTCCTGCGGCGCCGTGGTCTCTTCGCTCCTGCTCGCGCTGGCGCCGGACGGCACCACCTTGATCGCTTTGCGCGTCCTGCAGGGCATTAGCGCCGCGATGCTTTACGCCACGCAGGCGGCCATCGTCACCTCGGTCTACCCGCCGGAACATCGCGGGCGGGCGTTGGGCATGGTGGCGTCGGCGGTGTATTTCGGCCTCACTGTCGGCCCGCTGGTGGGCGGTTGGCTGGTGGAGCATTTCGGCTGGCGGGTCGCGTTTGTGGTGCACGTGCCGCTCACGCTTGGGGTGTTGCTGTTTGCACTGCCGAGGGTGCAGGGCGATTGGTCGGCGCCGACGCGTGGGCGCTTCGACTGGCGGGGTGCGCTCGCCTATGCGGCCAGCATTCTGTGCGTGATTGTGGGCGCGAGTTCGCTGCATGCCTCAACCGGGCCCAGCTTGCTGCTGAGCGGGGTATTGCTGCTTCTGCTGTTTATTCGCAGTCAGCGTCGACACGAATACCCGCTGTTCGATGTGAGCCTGTTTTTCACCAATCGCGTGTTCGCGCTGTCGTCGCTGGCGGCGCTGCTGATGTACACCACCACGTTCTCCATCCTGGTGTTGGTGAGCCTGCATTTGCAGTATCTGAAAGGGCTCGCGCCAGCGCAGGCGGGGCTGGTGATGTTTGCGCAGCCGCTGGTCGTGGCGCTGATGTCGCCGCTGGTCGGGCGCCTGTCCGATCGCGTCGAACCGAGGGTGTTGGCGACCCTCGGCGTGGTGATTACGGGACTGGGTCTCGCCATGCTCGCGGCCGTTGAACAGGCCAGTTCGCTGAATCACATCATGCTGTGTCTGGTGTTCACCGGACTGGGCTTCAGTTTGTTCGCGGTGACCAATATGAACGCCATCATGAGTTCCATCGGGCGCGGTCAGCAGGGCGCGGCCAGCAGCGCGGTGGCGAGCATGCGGGTGTTGGGGCAAGTCTGCAGCATGGGGCTGGTGGCGATGGCCTTCTCGCTGACCATGGGCGAACAGGCGATTCGGCCGGAAACCTATCCGGCCCTGGAGCAGGCGCTCCGGTTCAGCTTTGCGCTGGCGG
>CANFVX010000369.1 GCA_947450495.1 Gammaproteobacteria bacterium | reverse complement strand
GTCACTGCTTTCACTGCGTTCTGCGCTCGCGACGTTGGCGACTTCATCCACGCGCTCTTCGCCATCGGGCCGGCTAGACCGACCTTGTTCACCGCCCCGACCGCCGCGACCTCTGCGCTGGTCAGGCGAGCGACGGCGTTGGTCATCGCGAGTTCGGTCACCCCCTTGCGGGGAGCGGCCGGGCGGCGTTCGTGGTGTGACTACCGCCTCGGACCGAGCAGGTCTTGAATCAACCGCCACTTTGGGTTGAGCCACCGTTGCCGGCTCGGGGCTCGCAAACAAGGAGTTGAACATGCGCCGGAGGAGACCCCCGGCTGCTTTGGGTTGTTCGGCAATGGCGACGGCCGGCGATTCCGGCATCGTCTGTGGGACTGCACGCGAGATATCGCGAACGGCGGCTTGTTCCGGTTTCGGCGGCGGCGTCTTCGTGTAATCCAGGGCTGGCGCAGCCGCAGTTTCGGTCACCAGCTGATAGCTTTCACCCAATTCCCGCTTGGCCAGATCCTGCTCGCGAATGCGTTGCACATTGAAATGTGGGGTCTGCAGGTTCTGGTTAGGCACCAGAATGATTTCAACTTCCTGACGTTCTTCAATTCGGGACAAGTCGCGGCGTTTTTCGTTGAACAGGAAAGTCGCCACATCAACCGGCATTTCAACGACCACCTTAGCGGTCGAATCTTTCATCGCCTCTTCTTCCATCACGCGCAGCACGGTGAGCGCGGTGGAGCGGAGGCTGCGAATCGTGCCAACGCCTTCGCAACGCGGACAGAGTTCATGGCTGAACTCGGCCAACGACGGCCGCAGGCGCTGGCGCGACATTTCGAGCAAACCGAAACGCGAGATTCGTCCAATCTGGACTCGGGCGCGGTCCATCTTTACGCAATCCCGCACTTTGTTTTCGACTGCGCGCTGGTTCTTGGCCGCCATCATGTCGATGAAGTCGATGACTACCAAACCGCCGAGGTCGCGCAGGCGCAGTTGCGTCGCGATTTCTTCAGCCGCTTCTAGATTGGTGAGGAGC
Organism: Gammaproteobacteria bacterium; assembly: GCA_947450495.1. Taxonomy (GTDB): domain Bacteria; phylum Pseudomonadota; class Gammaproteobacteria. The sequence continues at coordinate 2,342 of CANFVX010000369.1, read as the reverse complement.
GCGGTTTCTTCAATGTCGCCGCCGTGAGTGGCGCGTGCCGAGTTGATGTCGATCGTAATCAGGGCTTCGGTGGGCTCAATGACCAACGCCCCGCCGCTGGGCAGGCGCACTTCGCGACTGAAGGCGCTGTCGATCTGGCCCTCAATTTGATATCGCGTGAACAGCGGCACACTGTCGGTATACAGCTTCAGCTTGTTGATGTTCTGAGGCATGACCTGCTTCATGAAGTCGCAGGCTGTCTCATACAGCGCCGGATCGTCGATCAGAATTTCGGTGATATCGCCACGCAAGTAGTCGCGAATTGCCCGAATGATGACGTTTTGATCTTTATGAATCAGGAAGGGTGCACGGCGCTCGTTGGCGGCCGTATCCACGGCTTGCCACAGTTGCAGCAGGTAGTCGAGGTCCCACTGCAACTCTTCGGCGCTCTTGCCGATGCCGGCCGTGCGCAGGATGAGGCCAAAGTCGTCCGGAATGGTCAGCGAGGACATCGCCTCCTTGGCTTCTTCCCGGGCGTCGCCCTCAATTTGCCTCGAGACCCCACCGGCCTTGGGGTTATGCGGCATCGCTACCAGATAACGGCCGGCCAAGCTGATGAAAGTCGTGAGCGCGGCGCCTTTATTACCACGCTCGTCCTTTTCCACCTGGACCACCAGTTCCTGACCTTCTTCAAGGGCGTCCCGAATATTGACCCGGCCACTGGCGTTGCGGAAACGCTCCCGGAACAAATGTCGGGAGACCTCTTTCAGAGGAAGAAAGCCGTGCCGCTCGGCGCCATAATCGACGAACGCGGCTTCCAGACTGGGTTCAAGACGAATGATTTTCGCCTTGTAGATATTGGATTTTCGCTGTTCTTTGCCAACAGCTTCGATGTCCAGATCGAACAAACGCTGGCCATCGACCAGCGCGACGCGCAACTCTTCACGTTGAGTTGCGTTGATAAGCATTCTCTTCATTGGTCAGGAATCCTGGGCTTAAGCGCCTGCGACGTTCGTTGAACGTCTCGTGCAACCGTGCTCAGTCGCCCGATATGGGTTGGCGAGAGCAGACGCGGTGCTGATAGTGGCTCCAAGGCGGGTAAGGCCTGAAGCTATTTGCGACTCGCGCCCGGAGACTCCGGAGCAGGGAAAAGGCGGCATTGAAGGAGCTTTGGCCAGAGGCACGCGCGGTGCTGAAACGGAGCTGAGCCGGAAGCGCCTGCGGGAGCATTTAATCGTCAGCGCTTTAGCGCCGTGAGCGAAAGCGCGTGGGCCGCGCCAGTCGTTTTGATAAACTGCCACCGCTATCCGCGCTAACTGATTGCCCTTAGAGGCATTACGCTGGCGCGGCGCAGAGTCGGAAGGAATATAACAGCCACCGTTCTGCTCGGCAATCAAGCCCGACACAAGGTTCAGCAACATGTCCGAAAGACAGCCGGCATCAATCCGCGAAGTCAGCCCTGATGAAGCGGGTCGGCGCCTCGACAATTACCTCACCACCTTGTTGGGAGGTGTGCCCCGGGCACTGGTGTACCGGATTATTCGAAGCGGCGAGGTTCGGATTAACGGCCGTCGCGCCCAGGCCGGGCAACGGGTGGAGGCGGGAGACAAAGTGCGCGTGCCGCCGTTTACCCCCCCTGATGCGGCGACCCCTCAGATCGGGCGTGGGATCAAAGACGCCGTTGAAGCGGCCGTGCTGTTTGAAGATGAACACCTACTCGCACTCAACAAGCCATCAGGACTGGCGGTGCATGGGGGCTCGGGCCTGCCGTTCGGGGTGGTGGATGTCGTCCGCGCCATTCGTCCGGACGAGCCCCGGATCGAACTGGTACACCGGCTAGACCGAGAAACCTCAGGCTGTCTGTTATTGGCGAAGAACGGCCGAACCCTGCGCGAGCTCCATGCGCAACTGCGAGACGGGGGTATGCGCAAGTCCTACCTCGCCTTGCTCTGGGGACGACTGCCAACCGGCGCCATTCGCTGCGCGGCTCCGCTACAAATGGTGCCGGACGGCAACGGCGAGCGACACGCTGTGGTCTCCAGCGAGGGCAATGATGCACGTAGCGAGTTCCGTGGTAGACAGTGGTATGCCGAATGGACACTCGCTGATGTTGAAATTGATACTGGGCGTACGCATCAAATCCGGGCGCACGCTGCGCATCTCGGCCATCCGGTCGCGGCCGACACGCGCTATGCGCAGCCCGATATGAACGAGCAGGCTAGGGGACTAGGACTGCGACGAATGTTCCTGCACGCCGCTGTCCTTGAGTTTGAACATCAGGGGCGTCGCCGACTGGAAGCATCCTTGCCGGATGACCTTGCTGCGTTAGTCTCCCGCCTGGCCTGACCACCCGGCTTCCGGGC
>CANFVX010000368.1 GCA_947450495.1 Gammaproteobacteria bacterium | reverse complement strand
GGCAAGCCGAGTAACTCCTGCGCGGTCGCGATATCAACGACGACGAGCGTGCCGCCACCGGGCATTGGCGGGAGCAGCCCGATGAGGCTCAGCGTTTGGGGCCCATCGGGCGTCTTGACCGTCAGCGTGTCGCCGACCCCGAGCCCCATTTGCCCGGCGAGCGCGCCGCCGATGAGCGCCGTGTTGGGGGTCCCGATCAGCGCTCCGGGATCTGCCAGCGCGTTCGCGGCGCCGGCTTCGCCGTCCCGCAGACTCAAGGGATCCAGGCCAACAAGCTCGATAAACCCGCCTGCAGGCTGCACGACGGGTAGGGCGCCCTTCAGGACCGGAGAGAGGGCCAAATGCGGGTACTGCCGCACCAGTTCAACGTACACCGTTTCGTCCAGGCGACCGCGTATGGCCTCGATGCGGTCGGTCGCGGCGCCCGCCAGCGAGGTTTGGGCGTAGCGCATCGCCTGCCGCGCGCTTTGTTGGGTCAGCTGCACCGCGCTCACCATCCCTACGCCGATCGCGATCCCCAGCAAGGCGAGCGCAAGCTGCCAGGGATGGTGCAGCAGCGTGCGGGCACTGGCCCGCGCGAGCAGCAGATTCACCCGCAATCGACCAGGCGGCCGTGATCGAGCCGCAGCACGCGATCCGCCAGCGCCTGCGGCTCGCTGCTGTGGGTCGCCATGACCAGCGTGATCCCGCGTTCGCGCACCAGTTCACTGAACAGACGCAGCACCTGCTGGGAGGTGTCGGCATCCAGATTGCCGGTGGGCTCGTCGGCTAACACCAGCGGCGGGGAATGGATGAGCGCGCGGCCGATCGCCACGCGTTGCTGTTCGCCGCCTGAGAGTTGGTCGGGATAGCGCGTCGCGCGGTCCTGTAGTCCCAAGCGCTCCAGCATGGCGGGCACCAGATCGCGCTCACGGCGCTGATTCAGCGCCAGCGGCAGGGCCAGATTCTCGGCCACCGTGAGTGTTGGGAGAAGATTAAACGCCTGAAACACAAAGCCAATCGCGCGGCGCCGGAAGCGCGCGCGGGCTTCTTCATCCATCGCCGTCAGTTCGTCATCGCCAATCCGAATGGTGCCCGCCAGCGGCTGGTCCATGCCGCCCAGCAAGTTCAGCAGCGTGGACTTGCCCGAGCCGCTGCGTCCCAGTACCACCACAAACTCGCCGGCCTCGGCGGTGAAATCCATCGCCTCCAGCACGCCGGTGCTGAGCGAACCGCTGCCGTACCGCATGGCGATTCCACGAGCGCTGACCAGAGGCGAAGCAGGGCGAGGGGCATGAGTCATCGGCAGTCAGGTGTTTTCTTGCGGGAAGGGATTTGACTGTAGCACGCGGGTTCCTTGCCCCTGCCCGCCACTTTGCAGGGCGTAAAAGGGCATTCGGGCGCTGTTGTGGTGCGTTGTACTTCGCGACAGCGTTGATGATCGCGCGGCGAGTCAGCGTCCTCCCGCAAAAAAGACCGCTGGCATGTTTATCGCTAAAGCTACTACGTCAAACCCGCTTGCGACGAGCACTCGCAGGTACCGCGCTAACGGCGGTGAATAGGGCGCTAGGGTTCCGGCCTCATCGCAGGCGACTGGACCGAGAGCGCCCGACCTTGGCTTGAAGGTTACACGGCGGGATAAAAGCCCGGGAGATGGAGGTTCTTCCCGTCAATCGGAAGGCAACGTCACTCTCGAGGACCGTTACATGTGTAAGCCGAAGGTTTGTTCCTGCATGGCCCGCGCCCGCGCCGGCGCCAGCTTCTGATGAAGCGCCTGATCAATTTTCAACCGCCCCGTTTGCCCGCCTTGATGCTGGCCTTGGCGCCGTTCGTCATCGTGTTCTTTGTTTACGTCGGCGCTTCGAATGCGCGGCTAGAACTCAACCCCAACGACAAACTGCTGCCCGCGATGACCAGCTTCGTCAGCGCCATCCAGCGCATGGGCTTCGAGGTTGACCCGCGCAGCGGGGCGGTCTTGCTCTGGCTCGATACGGCGTCGAGCCTGCAGCGCCTCGGTATCGCCATGGGCATCAGCGCCGCGATCGGTCTGGTGTTCGGCATTGCGCTGGGGGCGATCCCCGTGTTCTCTGCCACTTTCTCCTCGTTCGTGGCCAGCCTGTCGCTCATACCACCCATGGCTATCCTACCGATTCTTTTTATTTGCTTCGGCCTGGGCGAACTCGCGAAGGTGGTGTTGATGGTGATTGGCATCGCCCCGGTGATTGCCCGCGACTTGCAGGGGCGGGTGCTGGAGATCCCGCGCGAGTTGCTCATCAAGGCGCAGACCCTGGGCGCGTCGTCCTGGCAAATCGTTCTGCGCGTGGTGTTGCCTTTGGTCTTGCCACGCCTGCTGGAAGCCGTGCGCCTGTCGCTCGGCGCGGCCTGGCTGTTTTTAATCGCGGCCGAAGCCATCGCCGCGACCGACGGGCTCGGCTACCGCATTTTTCTGGTCCGGCGCTTCCTCGCGATGGACGTCATCCTGCCCTACGTGTTGTGGATCACCGTGCTCGCCTACGCCTTCGATCGCCTGCTGGCGCTGGTCGGTCGGCTGGCTTTCCCCTGGCACTATCAGGAGAAGCGCGTATGAGCGCGGCCTTCATCGAAGCGAGCAACGTCTGGAAGCGCTACGGGGACAACGTGGTGCTGGAGCGCCTGACGCTCAAAATTGCCGAAGGGGAGTTCTGTTCGATTGTTGGTGCCTCGGGCTGCGGCAAGACCACCTTCCTGCGCATGTTGCTGGGCGAGGAGACGCCAGATCAGGGCCAGTTGCTGCTCGAGGGCAAGCCGCTGCGGAGCGAGCCCGACGCCACACGCGGCATCGTTTTCCAGCGCTACTCGGTGTTCCCGCATCTCACGGTGCTGGGGAACGTGATGCTGGGACTCGAGCTGCGCAACCGCTGGTGTGGTCGCCTGTTCGGCGCGCAGCGACGCCAGGCCCGCGAGGCTTCAATGGACATGCTCGGCCGAGTGGGGCTAGAGAACGCCGCGCAACGCTATCCGGCAGAACTTTCCGGCGGCATGCAGCAGCGCCTCGCGCTCGCGCAATCGCTGATTGCCAAACCGCGGCTCCTGTTACTCGACGAACCGTTCGGCGCGCTCGACCCCGGCATCCGTCACGACATGCACGAGCTCGTGACCGCCCTGTGGCGCGAGCAGGGCTTAACGGTGGTGATGATCACGCACGACATCAAAGAAGGTTTTGCGCTCGGCACGCGCCTGTTCGTCTTCGACAAGGTGCGCGCTGATCCGCACGCACCCAACGCCTACGGCTCGCGCGTGACCTACGACTTGCCCCTGATTAAACCGGCCGCCGTTGCCGTGGCCGCTTGAGGAGGAAATCTGATGACGACTACAACGCTGGACCAGCGATCGGTAGTGCGCCGCGAGCG
>CANFVX010000367.1 GCA_947450495.1 Gammaproteobacteria bacterium | reverse complement strand
CTGGCGGTTGAGGGCTTTGCGCCGCAAACCGTTGGACGCGGCAGCCTGGGCGCGATCACCACCGAACTCGGCGAACTCCCGGTGGTGATTGCGGCGCTTGGGCCAAAGATGAATGCGCTGGCGGCCGAGCTGGCGCAAGGCTCACACCCCTACAACACCACGCCGGAACACACGCGACGTTGTCGCGTGATTCTGGGCCCCGAGGCCTGGCTATGCCCGATGCAGCGCGTGTGCCTGACCACCGATGCGCGGCGCGCCCGTCAGGTCGGCCGGCAAATTCTGGCGATGTATCTCACCCTGCCCAACTACCGAAACATGCTCATCGATTGCGGTTATACCGACGCCGATTTCGACAATGGCGGCAGCGACCGACTCATCGACCAGCTCCTCGGCTGGGGCGACGAAGCCCGCATCCGGGCGCACGTACAGGCCCATCTGGACGCCGGCGCCAGCCATGTCTGCGTGCAGTCGATTGATATTGATAACCCCAGCCGCCCGGGGATGGCGGCGCTGGAAGTGATTGCGGCCTGAGCGACGCGCTTACTCCGTCGCGAAACCCTCACCGAAAGTGCCCGTGGCCCGCGCCCTCGGCGGGCCCGCCCCCGCGCCCCCGTCGGCGCGAGTCACCTCTGCCAATACCGCCCAATAGCCACGGGTGCGGGCCATGCGTGGCCCCAGACCGTTCGCGAGCAGACAAGCCTGCGCATACGGCAGGCGGTAACACGGCACCCACATCAGCAAGTGATGCGTGAGGTGATAGTTCACCCAATACGGCGCGATGAAGGCGCGCTCCAGCCCGTTGGCGCGCACGTCGCGGGCGTAGCGCAGAGGGTCAGTGGCATCGGGCACGGCGGCATGTTCGGCGATATTGCGAACCCGCAGCACCAGCTGCTGCCAGGTGAGCAAGGGCAATAACCACAACAGCGGATAGAAGTACCAGTAGCCCATTGCGCTCAAGGCAAGGAACAGACACAGATTGCTGAGGCACTGCGGCCCCAGTGAACGCCAGAAGTGCGCGAGCCGCGCGCCAGCGCGCCATTCAGGGCGACCAAGGCCAGCGCGCCACTGCGCACGACGCTGACTCAAGCCGGTCACGCCCAGCAGATCGCGCCGAAGCTTGCGCCACAGGCTGGCGCGCGTGATGGGGTAATGCCCCGTTAGCACCAGATCGGGGTCACCGGCCTGCATGGTGTGGGCGTGATGGCGCAGGTGATAACGCCGATAGGCGTCCGCGTCGGCAAACGTGGGCCACGCGCACAAACCTTGCGCGAGCAGCCGATTCCATCGCGGCGAACGCGCCAGCATGCCGTGGGCGCCGTCATGCATGAGGATGAGAAGGCCAAGCTGGCGACTGCCGATGAGCATCACCGCCAGCACCAGGGTGAGCGGATTAGGCCAGCGCGCCACCAGCCACATCGCAAGCGCGATCACCGCCCAGGCATGAAGCACCAGCGCCGCGCCCCATAAGTCGGACCGCTGGCGGCACATCGCGATTTGTTCCGCCGATAGCAACTCGGCGGCGGGCGGTGCGGTCTTCACTGCTCCTCCTCTGAACCCGGAAGCGCGTCGGCCTCCCCCGGCTTGCGTGGCGACGCCCAGCGCGAGATCGCGTCTGGCGTCGACGACCACCACGACACGCTCGCCCATTGGAATCTCACCATGATGGGCTCGTCCTTGAACATGGCGGTCTGCTGGTACTGCGGATATTTCGCCGCCAGTGCCGCGATACCGGCCGCCCAGTCCGCGTGGTCCTCGCGCACAATCGTGGCCAGGCAGCGCAGCCTTATCCACCATAGGCCGCTCCAGTCGTCCCCGTAATGATCGAACAACAGCATCACGCGCGGCGCGCGTTCGATGCGCGCTAGGCGGCCGAGGTTGGCGCCACTTTGTTTGGGTTTACCGTCGATGGGCGACCACAGCGCGTTGGCGGCGCGCGCCACCACAATGGGCAGCGCTACCGGGGCGTCATCGAAGTCGCGCAATGCGAGGCGGGCCACCGGCATGCGATCCAGCACCTCGAATAACAGCGCGTCGGTAAGCGGTTTCATGCCGCGTCTCGATTAAGCCAGCGCGATTTCGCGTTCTTTGGAGATCACAAAATCGAGCGGCTCGATTACAAAGTTGTGCTCGTCGTCGCGCGTGGTCTGATAGTCCGGCATGGTCGCCGAGTCCCGCATGGCGGCCGTGCCGGTAAACCAGGTCAGCGCCACGCCGTCCAGCATCGGCTCGCGCCCGTCGCGGTAAGCGGACATCCGCGTGTGGCTTTGCACATAGCGCAAAATCTGCGGAATCTTGGCCGCCATCGGCCCGTGAATGTGCTCCCAGTGGCGGTGGAAAGCCTCGGGCGTGAGGTCAGGCCGGCGCAGCACGAGCTCGATATTCTTCACGCCGTCCGGCGGCATGGGGCCGTCCTTGATCACCACGTCTTCGGTCACGATTTCACGCCGGGAAGCGGGGTCGATGAAGAGGTCTTCGTCGGCGAGCACTGCTTTCAGTTCGGCGCTATCCGCCACGGTGCGCAGCGCATTGGTGTCATCAAACCAAAGTTCGGCCATGCCGTCGATCGCCGGCGTGCGGTTACGATAACCGGACGCCAAGGTCTGCGATTGCACATAGCGCCGCAGCCCGGGCAGCTTCGCCACCAGCCGCGCGTGCTGGCCCTGCCAATGGGCCCCGAAATCCTCGACCGACATGCCGACTTTGCGACAGAACACCACAACAAGTTTGATCATGAGCTGTGTCTCCTTATAGCGAGTTGGCGAGCGCGTCGCGGAAATCCGGGTGCGCGATGGCAATCAGCGCGTCCGCCCGGGCAAACAGATCCTTGCCCTTGAGTTGCGCCACCCCGAATTCCGTGACCACGCAATCCACCGCGAAACGCGGCGTGGTGACGGGCGCACCGACGGCCAGGCGGGGCACAATCTTCGAATGCTTACCGTCGTCGGTCGTAGAAGGCAGGGCAATGACGGACACGCCACCGGCCGACAGGGCCGCCGCTTCCACGTAGTCCATGCTGCCGCCCACCCCGCTGATTTGCAGCGCGCCCAGCGTCTCGCCGTTGCTCTGCCCTTGCAGATCGATTTCAACGGCGGAGTTAATGGACACAAAGCGCGGCAATTGCGCGAGCGTCGCCACGTGGTGGGTGACCGTCATGCGCGCCATTTCGATGGTCGGCGTCGCGCCACAGAAATCATAGAAATCCTGATCGCCGGCCAACTCCCCCACCACCACCTTCGGCTGATGACGCGCGTTGGCGAGGAAGGTTTGCAGCGCGCCGGTGAGCAGGCCGGAAAACAAGTTAACGCCGCGTTTGTCGGCCAGACGCGCCAGCACGCGGTCCGGCACGGCGCCAATGCCGAGTTGCACCCAGGCATCG
>CANFVX010000366.1 GCA_947450495.1 Gammaproteobacteria bacterium | reverse complement strand
AGGGTGACTACAGCGGTGCCCGAAAGGCGCTCGAGCCTGTGATGGCGCGCTATGACGCGACGACGCATCGGATGCACGCACTGCAGTTTGGGCTCGATTCGTTGGCCTATTGCCTTATGACGCTGAGCCAGGTCCGTCTGGCCGAGGGGGACCTGGACGGGGCTTTGGACGCGGCAGGGGAAGCGGTCCGGATCGGGCATGAATTGCAGCATGCCAACACCATCGGGCTCGCCCAGTTGTTCCTGCTGATTACCCATCAGCAGCGCGGAGAACGAGACAAAGTTCGCGTGCTCGGCGCCGAGACCCTTGAGTTCTGCGAGCAATACACCGTGGTGACGCCGAGCTCCTACGCCCGGATTATCTACAACTGGGCGGTCGGCGAGGTGGCGGAATCTGTCGCGATCCTGGAAGCCCACAAGTCAATGAAAGCCATGCTGGGCTTGAGCTACTACGGTGGTTTAGTAGCGGAAACTGCGGCAGCAGCGGGCCTTCACGAGCAAGCCCGCGCCTTGTTTGATGATTGGATTCGGTTTGGCGAAGAAAGCCATGAACGCTATTACCTCCCGCAGCTTTATGCGCGCCGTGCCGCCTTGCCGGCTATCGCCGTCTAGGCGCTTGTTCGGGCGGTCGGTAATTCCTAGACTCAGTCGCCAATGGCCTGGTCGCAGACTGTCGCTGGCCCGCAAAGTTTTAATCCAACGTTTAACGGGGTGTTTCTATGGGTAAGTATGTCGGCTGGTGTCAGCCCAGTAAAAATGAGTCGATCAACAAGAAGATTGGCCAGGTCGGTGCTGACTTTGATGCCGGCGCCCTGGAATCCGATATGCACTGGATGGTCATCTGGCCCCGTGCAGTCGCCAAGGCGTGGGCCGATGAGAAGTTCAAGAAGAAGCTGCTGGCTAACGCGCACGACGCCATCAAGCAGGAATTTGGCTACGAGCTCAGTGCGCAACTCGACCTCTCCATCGAGGAAGCGCCAGCCGGCGTTGGCGCCTACAAGGCAAGAAGCAAAACAGATCCGTGGGCGGGGCTGCCGAAGCTCAAGCTCACGATGACGCTGCCGCCGGCTCCCGTCGCGGAGCAGCAGGCAGTCGCAATCACTGTCTATCAGGATACGGGCCGCACCTACCCTTTCACCTGCTGCTGATTGCCGGTTGCCGAGCCCAAAGGGGAAGACCAGTGGCGGCGGTCTTCCCCACCTGGGCTGAGTTCGGTTCGTAGCATTCGAGCCTGAGGTCGGAGCACGTCGCATCAAGGCACTATCGCGTGGCGTGCAAGTCTGGCTGACGATCAATCCCGATGTCCCTTGAAGGGCGCAGACTCTTTGGGGGGAGAAGCCAGCCCTCTCTCTCGCTGTTTTTGAATCCAAATCGAACAGGAGTTCAGGCGCGCATGCACAACCACCTTTTAAGCGACCTCAAAGTGCTCGACCTCACCCGCGCCCTGGCCGGGCCCACCTGTACCCGCATGCTGGCCGAGATGGGCGCGCAGGTAATCAAAGTGGAGTCGGCGCCGGCGAGTGACATGACCCGTAAGATTTCCCATATCCGCAATCCCCGTGGCCTTTCTTACGTGCAGCAGAATCTGGGCAAGAAAAGCCTGTGTGTGGACTTGCGCGACCCGCGCGGCATGGCGCTGGTGACTTCGCTCATTCCCAAAGTCGACGTGGTGGTGGAGAACTTCAAACCCGGCACGCTGGCGGCGATGGGCTTGGGCTATGAGCGGCTGCGCGAAATGCGCGAAGACATCGTGCTGTGTTCCATTTCCGCGCTGGGTCAGACCGGGCCGTTGTCCCATTTGCCGGGCTACGATTTCATCGCCCAGGGCTATTCCGGCATTACGTCGATGATCGGCGACGCCGACGGCACGCCCTACATTCCGCCGGTCGGCATGGGCGATGTGGGCACCGGTGTGCACGCGGCGCTGGCCGTGCTGGCGGCGCTGCGCTACCGGGACCGCACGGGGCAGGGGCAGCAGCTCGATATCGGCCTGCTCGACATGTATTACCACTGTCAGGAAGTGACGGTGCATCAGGCCAGCGCCAGCGATGGGCGCCTGAATCCCACGCGGCAGGGGCCGCATCTCAACTACCTGTGTCCTGCCGGTGTGTTCAAAGCTAACGGCGGCTGGGTGGTCATCATGGCCTTCCAGCACCACTGGAAAGATCTCTGCGCCGCCATGCAGCGCCCCGACCTCGTCAATCACGAGCGCTACGCCACCGACGCCGGACGGCTCGCCGAGCGACCCGTGATTGTGAAACTGCTGGAAGACTGGTTGGCGACTTTTCCCGATCGCGATAGCGCGGTGGCGCTGATGCAGCAGCATCAGGTGCCGGCGGCGCCGGTGTTATCGGTGGCGGAAACCCTGACCCATCCGCATCTCGTGGCGCGGGGCACGGTGCGCACCATCACCGACCCCGTTGCCGGCACTTTCCAGATCCCCGGCATGCCGCTCAAATTCTCCGCCTTCCCCGACGATTTGCCGCTGGAGGCACCGACGCTGGGTCAGCACAACGCAGAGGTGCTCCGCGACTGGCTGGGCATGACCGAGGACGACATCGGCAACCTGCAAGCGGCGAATGTGTTGCAGCAGGGCGAGTACTAAGCGGCTTCTCGCCTAGCGGCTGCCGGCCGCGTCCAGCGGGTGGTAGTCCGCGCTCATGAACAACTCGTGCAGCTGCCGCCGACGTACGCCCATATTGCCGCCGTCGAACAGCGGCAACACCAGCGCGTCTTGCAGCAGGCCGCCGAGCGGGAGCTGGTGATCGTAGCTGTCGATGCCCACCACGCTCATGAGATTCGTAATCACGCGCACCGCGGCCTCGGAGCCAAAAATCTTCGAATGCAGCGCCGCTTCCAGCGCACCCGGGGCTTGGGCATCCATCGCATGGCAGGCTTTCCAGCCGAGATAACGCGCCGCCTCCAGCGTGGTCTTGGCGTCCGCCAGCGCATAGCCCACGGCCTGATGTTCGATGATGGGTTTAAGCCCGCCGCGCAGCTCGGTTTTGGCGAAATGGAGCGCGAAATCAAACGCCGCCCGCATCAGCCCCACGCCCATGATGCCGACCAGCGCGGCGGTGCCGGTGAAGCTCGCGTCGATGATGCCGCGCCCCGCGCCGGCTTCGCCCAGCACGTTGTCGTAGGGCACGCGCACGTCGTTGAGTTCAAACACCGGCGCCGGATGCGCCCGATTGCCCACGGTGTCGATTAACTCGACGAGCTTGAAACCGCGTTCTGGTTTGGGCACTGCGATCACCGAGATACTCCGCTCGGGCGGCGCGGATGAGTCGGTGCGACAGACCACGCAAAGCAGATCGGCGCCGAGGCCATCCCAGCCCGCGCCGTTCATCCATTTTTTCGCGCCGTTGATCACCCACTCGTCGCCTTCGAGCCGGGCGCTGGTGCGCACGCCGGCCGCCGGGGCGGGCGCTGCGTAGTTGGCGCTGCCACCCGGTT
>CANFVX010000365.1 GCA_947450495.1 Gammaproteobacteria bacterium | reverse complement strand
TGGCCTGCGGGTCAGCAACCACATCGTGGATCTACGGCTCTTCGGCAATCGCAATTTCATGCTGGGCTGCCTGCTCGTGGCGGGCTACTGCCTCACGATGTACGCCACCATCACGCTCCTGCCGCTGCTCACCCAGCGTCTGCTGGGCTACCCGCCGGATACGGCCGGACTGCTGTTTCTCCCGCGCGGCACAACCAGCGCGCTGCTGCTCATTATCGTGGGCAGTTACCTCGCCCATCGCGTGGACGCCCGCTGGCTGATAGCCATTGGCCTGTGTTTCATGACGGTGGCCTGCTACTACATGGCGGGCTACACCCTGCAGATCGATCCCTGGGGCCTGATTTGGCCGGGCATGATTCAGGGCGTGGGCATGGCGCTTATTTTCGGGCAGTTGCCGCTGGTGACCTTCGAGACGATTCCGCGCGATCGCGCCGATGAGGCGGCCGGCTTGTACAGCGTGATGCGCACGCTGGGCTCGGCGTTTGGGGTCGCGCTATCGGGCACGCTGTATGTGCGGCAGGAGCAGGTGCACTGGCACACCTTGGGCGGACATCTGGCAGAGACCAATCCGGATTTTCAGGACTGGCTGCTGCGCGGCGGGGTCAGCTTGCAGGACGCCGCAGCGCCGGCAAAGCTCGCAGGTCTCATCAGCAAGCAGGCGTCGATGCAGGCGTTCTCGGATATCTACGCCGCGATCGCGGTGAGTTTCCTGCTGCTTTTGCCGCTCGTTGTGTGCTTGAAACGCCCGGCCAGACTGTAGTCTGACCGGGCTCGCCCGCTCCCACTCAGACCCCGGGATTACTGACCCGACGTCGCGCTGCCGCCAGCACGCCGGTAAGGGCCGTGCCAAGCAACACGAAGGGTGCCGGCAGCGGTACGGGCGTGGAGCCACCGAAATACGCGCTGGTAATCGGGAGCCCTGCAGAATCAAGCCCTGCTATTGAGCCTGATGCAAAGCCCAGCACGTGCGCCGCGAAAAACTGCTTCCCTTCGCCCGCCGTACCCGACGACAGCACGAGATAGTCTGTGGGGGTATCACCAGAAATTCCCGTGACAGAAAAACTCAAGGTGGGGGATTGCCGGTCCGCGGCGCCATTGGTGAAGGGAATCAGCGCAAATTTCCCGAAGCCATCCTGATTTTTGCTGGTATCCACCGACCAGTTGGCAGGCAAACTCGTAATATTTGCGGGCAGCACCGCGCTGGCTGGTCCGGACGCCGGGAGATTGATGCCGACCGAATCAATGCCGAATTTATGTTGCGGGACAAGCACGGGATCCGCCAACGCTAGCAAGGAGCCCAAAATCTCGAACGTGAAATCGATGGCTCCGGCGGCGCCATCTGCCACCGTGACCTTCAGATAATCGGTCCCGTCCGGTAGGCCGGCCACGTTGGATTGATTGAGCATGTAAGAGATCGAAGCTGCGTGCGCGCCGGGCGCAAGCGCGGCGCACAGCAATCCTGCTGCGATCAGCCCGCCAGCCCGCGTTGAGCGTCTGGCCTTCGCTGACCTCTCACCGCGCGGTGAGTTCGAGTGCCGACAGTGCGAGCCTGTTGTGATGTCCATTTTCATTCGTTGCCTCCTGCAAATTCATTAGGATTTCGTGGTTTGCGCGGCGCAGCCCCCCTTGGACTGCGCTACGGTTGCACTTTAAGCGGCAGGCACGAGTTATCGGATGACTCAGCGCAAATTTTGGACGCGCGTCTGGCGGCTAGTCGGTCATTAGCTGGCGCGGGCTTTGGCGAACACCTTGTCGAGCTGATTGGCAAAATCCCGGCGATCGGTGGTGGTCAGCGGCGGCGGCCCACCGCCGGCAATCCCGAGCCCGCGCAGTTCGTCCATCAGGTTGCGGCGGGAGAGATGGTCGGCCACGTTGTTGGTGGAATAGAGCTCGCCGCGCGGATTCAGCGCCAGCGCGCCGCGGGCCACCACGCCGGCGGCCAGCGGGATATCGGCGGTGATCACGAGGTCGCCCGGCTCGACCGCGTCTTCGATGTAGCGATCCGCCACATCAAACCCAGCCGGCACGCGCTGGCTGCGAATAAAGGCTGAAGGCGGGGCCTTCAGCAGACGATTGGCGACGAGGATCAGTTCGACCTCTACCCTGATCGCCGCCCGGTAGAGGATTTCCTTAATCACTACCGGACAGGCGTCCGCATCGACCCAGATCCGCATCAGTCTTGCAGCACTCCGAGTTGCGCCACCAGCGCTTCACGGCTGTCCCGGAACTGCGGCGACACGATCACCTGCCGGCCCAACTGTTCCGCCGGCTCGTCGCAGGTAAACGACGGGTCGTGCGAAACGGTGGCTTCAAACAAGGCGCCGCCCGGGGTGCGCACGTAAATGGAATCGAAGTAGCCGCGATCTTTCACATCAGAGGTGTCGGTGAGGCCCATCGATTCCAGCCGCGCCTTGATCGCGTTCTGTTCGGCGTGCGTGCCCACCTGAAAGGCCATGTGATGCACATAGCCTTCGCCCAGATTCCAGCTGCCCTGGGCCTTGTCGGGCTCCACCAGAAAGTCCACCAGCGCGCCGCTGTGACCCTCGCCCAGCGCATAGCGCACCAGCGCGCCGTCTTCGGCCACGCGGCGCCCGCCCCAGCCGACGTGCATGAATTCATCCATCAGTTCGAGATCGCGCACCGATACGCAAATGCTGTGCGTGCCGCGAATCATCATCTCCGCCGGCACCGGGCCCTGCGAATGCGGCGCGCGGGTGTCGTCGGCGACGCCCACCAGCGAGTAATCAATGCCGCAGGGATGCTGGAAGTCGAGGCAGCGCTCGCCGAGGCGCTCGGTGGCCTGCACCGCAAAGCCCTGCGCCTGCAGGCGCTCGGCCCAGTAGCCGAGTCCGGATTCCGGCACCGACAGGCTGAAGGACGCAATTTGGCCCGATCCGCGCCGCGCCTTGGCGCCGGTGTGGCGCACCGGGAAGCTGGTGACGAGGCTGCTCTCCTCGCCCATGTCGTTGCCGTAGTACAGGTGGTAGATGGGTACGCTGCCATCGTAGAGCAGCGTTTTTTTCACGCTTTTAAGCCCCAGCACGCGGGTGTGGAAGGCATAGTCTTCCTGCGCGTCGCCGGTACACAGCGTGATGTGGTGATGTCGGAAAATTGCAGCGCCGGGATTCGCAAGGGTCATGACATTGCTCCAGCAACGAATGGGGCTTGCACGCTAGCACGGCGAGCGCGTGGGCGGCGAGGTGCCCGGCGCAAGCAATCGCCTCAGCGCCGCAGCAGCAGACACAGTGCGGCGCTCGCCGCGAACCCGGCACCGGCGAGGAAGGTTTGCATCGGCCCCATGCTTTGCCACAGCACGCCGGCCAGGGTGCTGGCCAGCAGCAGCGCCAGCCCGGTCAACAGATTGAAAATGCCGTAGGCGGTGCCCATCAAGGCGGCGGGCGCGGTGTCGGCGACGAGCTTCGCGAACAGGCCCTGTGTGAGGCCCATATGAATCC
>CANFVX010000364.1 GCA_947450495.1 Gammaproteobacteria bacterium | reverse complement strand
ACGGCAACACGCAGTACTTCCAGAACATCGGCACTGCCACTGCCCCGAGTTTTACCGTGGCGGTTGCCAACCCTTTCGGGCTGACCAGCGTAGGCAGCATAGCCACGCCCACCTTCGCCGACATCGACGCCGACGGCGACCTCGATGCTCTGGTGGGGAACTACCCCGGCAACACGCAGTACTTCCAGAACATCGGCACTGCCACCGCCCCGAGTTTTACCGGAGCGGTCACCAACCCTTTCGGGCTGAGCAATGTGGGCTATAGCGCCACCCCCACATTTGCCGACATCGACGGCGACAGCGACCTCGATGCCTGGGTGGGCTCGCACTCTGGCATCAAGCGATACTTCGAGAACATCGGCACTGCTAGCGCCGCCAACTTTACGACATCGGTCACCGATGCATTTGGACTGAGCGATTGGAGCGCCTACCCCGTCCCCAAATTAGCGGACATCGACGCCGACGGTGACCTTGATCTCTTGCTGGGGACCTATGACGGCAACATCTTATTTTTTGAGAACAAACCCCCCGGCCTGACCCTCACCGCCCCCACCGCGATTAATTACCTCGACACCGCTTTCAACGACACCTTCACTGCTGAAAGCGCCACCCTCAGCGCCACCGATCCCGAGAGCGACGCTCTCACCTACGGCATTGAAAGCGGCACGGTGAGCGGTGCTACGGTCACCCGCGTCGGCACCTACGGCACGCTTACGCTGACCACGGCCACCGGTGCTTATACCTACACCCCCAACGATGCCGCCATCGAAGCCACCGGCGCCAACACCAGCGAGGACTTCACGGTCACCGTCTCCGACGGCACCAATACCACCACCCAGACCCTTACCGTCAACCTCTTCCAAATGGACGCCACCGAAACGAACGGCAACGACATCCTCACCGGTGACAAAGAGGCGGATCGATTCGACGCACTCGCCGGCGACGACACCATTGATGGCCTCGGCGGCAACGACACCCTGAACGGCGGCGCCGGCAACGACAGCCTGATCGGTGGCAAAGGGAACGACAAGCTCATTGGCGGCGCAGGCAACGACACCTACGTCGTCGACAGCGCCGGCGATGTGGTGACCGAGACCGCCACGCTCGCCTCCGAAATTGACACCGTGCTGGCGTCTATCAGCTACTCTCTCGGGGCCAACGTGGAGCGTCTTACGCTCACCAACTCCGGCAATATCAACGGCACCGGCAACAGCCTCGCCAACGTCATCTCCGGCAACGCGGGCAACAACGCGCTCTTCGGCCTGGAAGGCAACGACACCATCAACGGTGGGCTGGGCAACGACACGATTTTCAGCGGACTCGGCAACGACAAACTGACCGGCGGCGGCGGCAACGACCGGTTTGTGTTTAACACCTTCGGCGCCACCAACTACGACACCATCACGGACTTCATCAAGGGCACCGACAAAATCGTCCTCGACGATGACTTCTTCGGCAAACTCGGCACCGGGACGCTGGCCGGCAAATCAATCGCCAGCGCCAACTACAAAGTGGGCACGGCCGCCGGCGACAGCAATGACTACCTCATCTACGACCCCAGCGCCGACAAGCTCTACTACGACAATGACGGCAATGGCAGCCACGGCGCTGTGCACATTGCGACGATCACTCTCACTGGCAATACGGCGCCGGCGCTGAGTGACTTTTTGTTGATTAGCTAACTGGGCCCGGGCGGCGCCGGTAGCGGAAATGCCGGACGCCGCCTTCGGAAAATATATATTGCGCCGCCGCATAAGAGGCCTAAACTTCGCGCCATCTGCTTAATCGACGCGCCAGCGGCGCGAGGAGATGGCGCTATGTACCGTCTAATCCACAACTTGAGCCCGCTCGACCGCGAGCGGCTTGTCGCGCATTTTCTGACGCTTGACGAAGAGGACCGCCGACTGCGCTTCGGCGGCGCCCTGCCCGACGACATGATTCGCGACTACGTCAACGCCATCGATTTCCAGCGAGACCGCCTGTTCGCGGCCTTCGATACCCGCTTCGACATCATCGCGGTAGCCCATGTGGGGCTGGTGGATGGCAAGGCGGAAATTGGACTCAGCGTGTTACGTGGCTATCGTCGTGAGGGGCTCGCGGTACGACTCATTCAACGCGCGCAGAAAAGCGCCACCGCGCACGGCTGCAAGCAGCTGTGGATTCACTTCATGTGCGATAACGCGGCGATGGGCGCGCTGGTGCGCAAGCTCGGCATGACGGTGAAAGCCTCATTAGGGGAAGCCGACGCGCTACTTGACCTGCCCGACGCCTCACCGGTAGCGGTAGGGGTGACGCTGTATGAGGAACGGCTGGACGCGCTGCTTGGCGTATGGCGGCAGTGGCTGCCGCACGCGGCGTAGCGCCCGGGGCAATATCGGCGCTGGGAAGCGCCCGCCCTCTTTAGCGAAGGCGGGCGACGCGCCAGCGATCAGGCGGCGTGGATGCCGGCCACCAGTTCCGGCCAGCGCGAGAAGCTGCCTTCACCGCCCATGGTGGAATACAGCGACACGCGATCCAGCACGCCGTCATAGCGCGCACGCAGCGTCTGACCGAGCGTGGCCGACGGCGCAAACACCACGATGTCATTCAGCAATGCATCGGGCACATGGGCGCCCATCTCATCCAGCTTGCCTTCGCGCATCAGCCCGCCCATCTGCTTTTGCAGATCGCCAAAACCCTGGAACTCGAGCACGGCGGCGTAGCTTGGGGTGGAGGCATAGAAGGCAATCTGGCGACGGACCGCCTGTTCCATCGCCGCACGTTCGGCTTCGGTGTCGCCGGTCACCACGAATACGGGCGAATAGAGTTCGAGATCCGCCACCGTCTTGCCGCGGGTGCGGGCGCCCACATCCAGCGCCGGACGCACCACTTCTTTGAGATAGGCCACGGTATGCATGGGATGCACGTGGAAGCCATCGGCCACTTCTCCCGCCGCCTGGCACATGCGCGGATTCACCCCGGCCAGATAGATCGGAATTTCCGGGTGTTCGATCGGGCCCGGATTGAAGAATTCATTGATGAGCTTGAACTGATAGAACGGCCCTTCGTAGCTGGGCCGCGCGCCGGTCTGGAAGGTGTTCCAGATGGCCCGCACGCAGCGGATGTAATCGGTGACGCGGGCGGCGGGATGGTCGAAGGGCATGGAGAAGCGGCGCTCCACATGCTGACGGATCTGGGTACCAAGCCCCAGCCGGAAACGGCCCTTGGAATAGGTCTGCAAGTCCCAGGCGATCTGGGCGGTCGAAAACGGGGTGCGGGCGAACGCCACGGCGATATTGGTGCCGATTTCCAGCGTGCTGGTGGCGGCGGCGGCGAAGGCCAGCGGGAAGAAGGCGTCGTGCGCGGCTTCAAACGTCCACGCGCAATCAATGCCAAGGCCTTCGAGTTCCTGCGCGCGGCTGGCCACTTCGGCCGGTGCCATGGCCGGCAACAGACTGTCAATTTTCATGAACACTCCCTT
>CANFVX010000363.1 GCA_947450495.1 Gammaproteobacteria bacterium | reverse complement strand
GCGGTGGGCTTCTCGATTGCGTTTGGAACGCCTGGCGGGCCGCTTACCGAAGGCCAACTGCTGGACGGTTCGCAGTTGTTCGTCTGGTCGGGCGTGACGCCGAACACGGCGTCCTCGCTGACTGCCGCAAACTTCACGCAATACGGCAACTGGACGCTGGATCTCACGCACAACACGGTGACCTACAGCGACCAGACGACGGAGTTTGCGAAGCTTGGGACGAGTGGCTGGTTTGATGCGAAGGACAGCAGCACGGGGTCTTACATTGCGGAATTTGAGAAGGTGGTGGTGCCTGCTGACGCGACGGTGACGGAATCGTATGCGTACGTAAACGGCGTGAAGGAAGACACGCTGCAAGGCATTGAGAACCTACTGGGCGGTAGCGGTGCGGACACGCTGATTGGTGACGCCAATGCCAACCGTCTGGAAGGCAATGGCGGAGCGGATATCCTGAATGGCGGCCTTGGCGCCGACGACTTGACGGGCGGCGCTGGCAACGATGTTTTTGTCTTCGACACCGTGTTGGGCAGTGGCAACGTCGACGTGATTCAGGACTTTGACGGCGCGGGCGTCACTGGCGGCGACACGCTGCACTTGGACAGCAGTATCTTCCTTTCGCTGTCTAACGTTTCCGACCTCTCGACGGTTTTCCAGACCGGTTCGTCTGATGTGGCGACTGGCGCCGCCACCCGCCTCATCTACAACAGCACCTCCGGCGCGCTGTTCTACGATGCAGATGGCGTCGGTGGTCTGGACGCCGTGCAGTTCGCCACCCTCACCACCCATCCGGGACTGACTTCCGGCGATTTCCTGGTGGTTTAAGCGCTATACCCCCGCGGTATCTGGCAACAGATATCGCAGGGAACTCCGGCAAGGTTCGTCAGTCTCTGCTGACGGACCTTGCCGCTCGCTCCGCTAATGGCAGTGCGGTAATCTGCAACCCGAGTCAAAGCCCGCGGGCAGGCCGCCTTCATGCAAGATCTCCTTCGTAATTTCCGTCGCTACTGGCTCTATGCCGGTTTCTTCAGCTTTTTCTGCAACATCCTTACCCTGGCTTCGCCGCTGTACATGCTGCAGGTCTACGATCGTGTCCTCAGCAGTCGCAGCCCGGAAACACTCATCGCGCTCACCGGTATCACGCTTGCCATGATGATTGTGATGACGCTGCTGGAAGGCGTGCGCTCCCGAGTACTGCAAACCGCAGGCTTGGCTCTTGAGGCGCAGGCGGGTCCCTTGGTGGTGGGACGCCTCATGGAAGGCACCGCTAATCCGGCCTCACGGAATTCCCAGCAACAGGCAACGTTGCGCGACACCCAACTTCTCTCGCAGTTTATTTCTGGCCCCGGCGTACAGGCTTTCTTCGACGCGCCCTGGGCGCCCATTTTCCTGCTCGTTATTTTCTGCATGCATTGGCTGATGGGGCTTTTCGCACTGGGCGGCGCGCTCTTGCTGCTCGCGACTGCGGTGCTCAACGAACGGATTACCCGCGGCGCACTGGAGGAAGCGGCGCGCGAGCAACGCAAGGCCAATCGCTTCGTTGAGACTTCGCTCCAAAATGCCGAAGTGGTCGTGGCGCTGGGCATGCAAGACAACGTGATCTCGCGCTGGCGCAAGTTGGGTCAGCGCGGCACTGCGGCGCAGGCGCGCGCCGGACGTCTCGGCGGCTTGTTCTCCGGCAGCACCAAGTTTTTTCGGCAGGCTTTGCAAACCGTGATGCTAGGCGTGGGCGCTTGGGCCGTGATTGAAATGCAAGCCTCGTCCGGCATCATGATCGCGGCCACCATTATTCTCGGTAAGGCGCTGGCGCCGGTGGAACTCGCAGTGGCGGGCTGGCGCGCGTTCGTCGACGCCCGGGGCGCTTACAAGCGACTTGATGAATTGATGCGCGAGCAGCAGCGCGACGACGCCAACCGCACGGTCTTGCCGGAACCCAAAGGGCAGCTCACGGTTGAGAATGTGTCGTTCGCAATCCGTAATCCCGATCGCGTCATTCTGCGCGGGGTCAGTTTTGCCTTGGCGCCGGGCGAATCACTGGGCCTGATTGGCCCCAGTGCCGCCGGCAAGTCCACCCTGGCGCGCATGATTGCCGGTGTCTGGCGACCCACTCAGGGCGCGGTTCGTCTGGACGGCGCGGAACTCTCGCAATGGAACCGTGGCCAACTCTCCAAGCACTTAGGCTATTTGCCGCAGGACGTCGAACTCCTGGCCGGTACAGTCGCTGAGAACATCGCCCGCCTTGGCGAGGTGAACAGCGAACAGGTGGTCGCTGCCGCGCAGTTGGCGCAAGTGCATGAGCTCATTCTCAGCCTGCCGCAAGGCTACGAAACCGATATTGGCGAGCGCGGCGTGAATCTTTCGGCAGGCCAGCGTCAGCGGGTCGGGCTCGCCCGCGCGCTCTATGGCGTGCCGCGGCTGGTGGTGCTGGATGAACCGAATTCCAATCTCGATGCTGCCGGCGAAGACGGCCTTGTTGGCTGTCTTCGCAATCTGAAAGCCGCCGGCGTCACCTGCATCATCGTCAGCCACAAGCCGAGCCTGCTCTCCGGCGTCGACCGACTGGCCGTGATGCGCGAAGGCAAGCTCGAGCTGTTCGGCCCCACGGCCGAGGTGATGAAACAATTAAGCAAACCGCCTGGGCCGCCCTTGCAGGCCGTGAAAGACGAGGCAATGAAACGTGGCTGACGCGCAACTCAAGGTCGTGGGCGACGAGCAGCCGCCCTCACTGGACGCGCGTTCCACGGTTCGCGCGGGTCTCATCATCATCGCCGTGACCTTTCTGGGTTTTGGTGGCTGGGCTTCGCTCGCGCCCTTGGGCGCTGCGATCATCGCGCCGGGTGAAGTGAAGGTGGAGTCCAATCGCAAAACCGTGCAGCACCTTGAAGGCGGCATCATCGCCGCCATTCACGTGCACGATGGCGACGTGGTGCAAGCCGGACAAACCCTCATCGAGCTGCAGAGCGAACAGATTCTGGCCAGCGTTGATATCGCCAGCGACGCGCTGGATGCCGAACTCGCCAAGAACGCGCGCCTGCGCAGCGAGCGCGACCAACTCTCCGCAGTAACATTTCCCCCCGAACTCAGCGCGCGTAGCGCTGAACCAAAGATTGTGGAGCTGCTGGACAGCGAGCGGCGTTTTTTCACCAGCAAGCGAACCGCGCTTGAGACGCAACTCAAGCTGATGCAACGACAGATCGATGAGTCGCGGCAGGAAATCACCGCGCTGCAGGAACAGGTGAGTGCAGAAGAACGCGCGATCGGCCTGTATGACGAAGAGGTGGCCGCCAATCGCACGCTCGAAGCCAAGCAGTACGTGCAGAAGCCGCAAATTCTCGCCTTGCGCCGTGGTTTGGAAGATTTTGCCTCCCGTAAGGGCGGTCATCGCGCGGACGTCGCGCGGGCCCAGCAGCGCATCACCGACCTCGAACTCCGTAGCGTTGGCTTGACCGATCGCTACGTGCAGGAAGCGGCTGCCGAACTGACCGACTCCCAGGCCAAGGTGTTCGACCTTCGC
>CANFVX010000362.1 GCA_947450495.1 Gammaproteobacteria bacterium | reverse complement strand
CCCGTCGAAGCCTGAACGGGCAGACTGCCAAATCCCGCGCTTCGACAAGCTCAGCGCGAACGGGATCACACCCTGCAGCGCGCTCACCCCCCGCCCGTCAAAGCATCGGCACAAAGCTTGCTGCCCGACAGAAACCAAAGGCCGCCAGGCGCCTTTCAACCTGCTTCACGAAGGAGTTCCCATGACGGTCAGCGCGGCGCTCACGTTCGAAGACCTGCTGCTGCCCGCCGCCGAGTTCAGCGATCCGGCGGCGCCCGAGTACCGGCTGTGTCTGGTGCTACAGGGGGAAGCGGAACTCTCGTGGCAACAGGACGACCGCTGGGTGTCGGCACGTCTGCGCCCCGGCATGTTTGCGCCGCTGACCCGGCCACATACCGCGGCGCAGTTGCGTTTGTCGGCGCATCAACGCCATTTGATGGTGACGGTCGATGCGGCCAGCTTCAGCGCTGTCGCCGCGCAGTGCGAACGCGAAGTCAGCGCGCTGGACGCCCTCTGTGAGCGCCCGTTCCGCAATCCGTTTTTGGCCCGGCTGTGTGCCGAAGCCTACGCCGAAGCCCAACGGGGCGACGCGCTGGGCCAGTATTTTCAGACCGCGCTGGCGCCGGTGCTGATTGGCGGCCTGCTCCGCCATGGCGCACAAGACGTCCCATCGCGCCCCGCAGCCGGGCGTGCGCTGTCGGAAACCGCGCTGCGAGGCCTGCGCGATGCGTGCCTCGCGAATCTGGAGGGGTCGATTTCGGTAGCGACGCTCGCGCTGTGGAGCCAACTCACCGTGGGTGAATTAAGCCGTCGGCTGCGCGCTCGCACCGGCGAGACGCCACATCAGTTTGTCCTTGGCGTGCGCTTGCACCGCGCCGCCGACTTGCTTCAGCACTCAGCGCAGTCGCTGGCCGAAGTGGCCAGCCGCTGCGGGTTTTTCGATCAGGCGCATCTCACGCAAGCCTTCACCCGTCGCTATGGCTTCACGCCGGCGCGCTACCGGCGTGAACGGCAAGGCAGCCCGCGCTTGCTCAGTTAGCGGGCTTGGGCAGGAATGCCGCCGACACCATGCTGCCCGAGGCCACCGGCGCGGCCAGCAGCTTCTGCTTGACCATAAAAGTTCCCATCGCGTCGACCGTCCCGTGGAAACCACCGCCGGCCGCGAGCGCGCTGGCGTTGTCGGCGGCGGAGAAAATCCGCACGCCTTTCCACATGTCGGCGAACTCGGCCACCGACACGCCGGAGGCTTTGGCCATGATCGCGAAGGCCTCTTCCTGATGAGCGCCCACATAGGCCAAGGCGTCGAACCAGGATTTGACCAGTTTGCGCACCTGTTCCGGGTGGTCTTTCAGCACCCCGTTGCCCACGCCGAGCACGTCCACAATCGCGCCGGGGGTGTCTTTGCTCGACAACAGCAGCTTGCCGCCCGATTTAATCCCCTGCGTGCCGTAGGGCTCCCAGGTCACCACCACCGGAATCGCCTTGGCGACAAACGCCGCGCCGGCATCCGCTGCAGTCATGTTCACCACGGTAACATCGCTCTCGCTGAGCCCGTTCTGGCTCAGCAACTTCGACAGAAAGAAATGGCTCACGCCGCCCACTTCCACCGCAATCCGCTGGCCCTTGAGGCCGGCCGGGGTCTCGATACCGCGCGAGATCATCATGTCGGCGCCGGCAGATTCATCGTGCAGCAGCACCACGCTCGCTTTCGGCCCGTCGGCGTTGACGGTCAGCACGTCGTTGGTGGCCACGCTGGCGGCATCGAGCTTGCCGCTCGCCAGCGCCAGTACCGCGTCGCCCTGCACGGCGAAATTGCGCAGTTCAACGTCAAGGCCGTTGGCCTTGAACAGGCCCTTCTCCTGCGCCACCCACCAGGGCATCCAGCCCACCCACACCGGGACACCCACTTTTAAGGCCGGCTCGGCGGCGAGCGTTGATTGCGGGCTAGCGGCCAGAAGAACGGCGCCCGCGATTGCGAGCACTGACAACACACGGCGCAGTGGGCTTCTCATGAGAGGTCTCCTATAGCAAGGGATCAGGGAAAGGCGGGAAAGCTTTGGCGCTGGAACAGGCGGCGCGGAATCATGCAGCCCACGACCCAGTTGGGCTGGTCGACGATTTCATGCACGCGCAACTCGCCGACCATGCCCAGCATGGCGTAGGCCTCAAAGGGCTCGATTTGCAGATGGCGGGCCAGCGCCTCGACCGCGAAACGCGTGGCGTCGCGCGCGGCCTGAAACAAATCCGGGCCAATGCCGAGAAAATCGCGGTATTCGGTTTCGGTGTAGCGGCGGGTGGAAATATCGAGCACCGGCGCACGCAGCGCCTGCCCTTTGATGAGATTCACCCGCAGCGTGGCCGTCATGGGTGCCTCAATGGCGGTGCCCGAAATCTCGCCCTCGCCCTGCAGGCCGTGACCGTCGCCGCCCGAGAGCAGCGCGCCATCGTTAAACACCGGCAGGTAAATGGTCGCGCCCGCGGTGAGATAGCGCACATCGATATTGCCGCCCGCGCAGGTCGGCGCGATCGACGGAAACTCGCCCGCCATCGCCGGCGCCACGCCCAGCACCCCCATCATCGGCTGCAGCGGAAATTTCACGCCGTAGAGATCGATGTCGGTGCCGGTGAGGTCGAAGCTGCGAAAGTAAGACTGCGGAAACTCATCCGCGAGCAGGCCAAAACCGCTCAAAAGCCCCGTCCATCCCCAGTTCGCCAGCGCCAGATCGAGCACTTCCACCGCCAGGGTGTCGCCGACTTGGGCGCCCTCCACAAAAATGGGGCCGCAGAGGGGATCAAGATGGGAGAAGTCGATCGTCGCGATGTCCGACGCCGTGGACGACGCGCTGAGCAAGCCGTTGGAGGCATCGGGACAGGTCATGGCGATCGTGGCACCGCTGGCCACCACGTGCGCCGGCGCCACCGATCGGTCCCAGTGTTTATGCAGGCTGGTGCAGTGAGCGCTCAGTCCTGCAGTTGGGATTGCCTTCGACATCTCGCCCTCCTTCGCTGCCCCGTAGCCGCCAGACAGGCGGTTATCTGGCTCAAAGGCTGACAGGACGGTCGCGCGCGGGCTTGGAAAAATCAGGCGGTTTTGGAAAAAGGCAGTGCCGGCAAACTTGGCACCCCCGTTCGCGCTGATCTTGTGGAAGCGCGAGTCGTGGCGATTGCGGTGGCCCATTCATTCTTCGACAGGCTCATTCTTCGACAGGCTCAGAACAAACTGGGTTTGGGCTTCCTGCAAGCGTTTTCGATGGACTCAGAACGAACGGGGTTTGGGCTTGATGTTGGCGTTTTCGAGGGCGCAGAACGAGCGGGGTTTGGGCCCGGCACCCCGTTCGCTCAGCTTGTCGAAGCGCGAGACGTGGCACTTGCGGCGGCCCGTTCATTCTTCGACAGGCTCATTCTTCGGCAAGCTCAGAACGAACGGGGTTTGGGCTTGGTGCTAGCGTTTTCGAGGGCTCAGAACGAACGGGGTCTGGGCCCGGCACCCCCGTTCGCGCTGAGCTTGTCGAAGCGCGAGTCGTGGCGATTGCGGTGG
>CANFVX010000361.1 GCA_947450495.1 Gammaproteobacteria bacterium | reverse complement strand
GTGGCGCCGGTGGGCGCGGCCACAAGCTTGCCGTCGCGCACAATCAGTTCGCCCGCCTTGAACACGAAGCGTGGGCGCTGAAACATCCGCTCGCGGTCCGGGTGGTCTTCGTACACCGTCACGTCACCGCGCGCGCCAAGGCCCAAATGGCCCAGCGTCGACAGCCCCAGACTGCGCGCCGGCCCGGCCCGGGTGAGGATGGCAATTTCGTAGAGGCTGTACTCGCGCGTCAGCGAGCCGAGGATGCTGGCGGCGGCCGCGTCCGGGTTGATGGTGGCCAGCATGTCGTTGCGGAAGCTGCGGTCCATCAACAGGCGAATGAGATGCGGGTAAGAGGTGAACGGCGCGCCGTTGGGGTGATCGGTAGTGAGGAACACCCGCCACGGATCGTCGGCCTGCAGGAACAGCTCAAGCCCAATCGCCCACTGCAGGGCGTTCACAAAATTCTTGTCGCGATAGCGGAAGGGCACCACGCCGCAGCCGGCGTCGCATTCGATATCCATCAGCACCGTTTTTTTCGGACTGGCAAACGCGCTGCCGGCGTACTGGCGCATGCTGTCGCCGGACTCGGTCACCGTCTGGCCAAACAGCACCTGACCGATATCCATCGAGATATTCGGATTGCGGTTGAAGGCTTCGGCAATGCGCGCGGCGCCCGAGGAGAACTTGCGGTCACCCTCTGCGCCATAGGCGTGGAACTGGATGTGCGTGAGATGGGCGGGCAGTCCTTCGAGCGCGGCGATGGTCGCGAGCGTGGACTCCACATTGCCGGGCACGCCCAGATTGCTGCCATGAATATGCAGCGGATGCGGCAGCCCAAGCCCGTGAATGCCTTCGGCCAGCGCGAGCAGGATTTGTCGGGGACTCAGGCCGTAGGCGGTGTTCTGTTCGTCCAGATCGAGCTTGCGCTGATTGAATTTGAAGGCGTTGATGCCGCCAGGATTCACGACCTTGATAGCCATGGCCTGCGCGGCGTCGAGCGTCCAGGCGATGTAGTCGCGCACGGCGGCCGGATCCGCACCGGTCGAGAGCATGCGCAACAGCAAATCGTCGTTGCCGAGCAGCACATAGGCGCCCTTGTCGACGATAGGCGTGTCGCCCATTTCCAGATGCGCCTGGCGCGCGTTGGCCAACAGCATCGCGGGCTCAAAGCAGGCGGTGTAACCCATCTCCGCGTAGCGATAACCCACCGTGAAAGTGGACGGCGCGGCGTGACCGCAGCCCATGCGCGGATGAACGCCGCGTGCCACCAAATCGCGCTGATGGTCTTCCGGCAGCAGCATGCGCGCCAGATTCACTTTGCCGCCGCCGATGTGGGTGTGGATGTCGACCCCGCCGGCCATCACCACGCAGCCTTGCAGGTCGTGGGTTTCGCCAATCTCGCTTTCGTCGAGGGGGGCCGGCACGATGCCCTCGGGGCCTAGATAGAGGGTGCGAATCTCGCCGTCGACGCCGTTGGTGGGGTCGTAGACGCGGCCGCCGTGCAGTGCGATGAGTTTGGCCATGGGCTTAATCCAGGGTCGCGGCCAGTGCGGCCAGCATCTGCGCGGTAGACAAGGCGCCGGTGTCGCGCAGTTTCTGCAGGGGCAGGGAAACCACGCTGTCGGTGCGCATTAACTGGCCCGTGTGATCGATACCCGGCGTGCCGACCGGCAGGTACACGCTGCCGGGGCGGGTGAGCGCGCTGGCTGCGTTGCCGATGACGATGCAGGGCAGGGTGTTGGCCGGCGGTACTTGCGCGCTGAAGGTGCTGATCCAGAGCAGGGCGTCGACCGAATCTTCCGCCAGCAAACGCGCGGTCTGGTAGCGCAGCGGGTCGTAATCAATGGTCTCGCCGGCATAGGAGAACTGCAGCGGGTAACCGGCGGTCCAGGCGGCGGTGGCGAGCGCGGTTTGCCCGCCCTCGTTGCCGCCGAGCGCGAGGCCGGCGGCGCGGCTGTGCTGGTTGAGTTCGGCGATTAGTTCGCCCGCGCTGCCGATGAGGTGTTCGGCGTGGGCGGGGGGCAGTTGGCCCGGTGCCCACACGAACACCGCGTAGGCGGCCGATTTGAGCGCTTCCGCCAGCGCGGCGAGTGCCTTGGCACCGCGCCCGGTGAGACCGTGCTGGCGTCCCCGCAGCAGCGCGCGCAAACCGCCAAGGAAGTTCGGGAGTTCGTCCGCCGTGCAGGCGATTGGCTGACAGTTGAGGCCGGCCTGACGCGGGCGTTGGGCGCGCGGCCCGAGATGGAAAATCTGACGCGCGGCGAGCCGTTCGGGCGACAGGCTTTCAGCCGGCGTGAGACAGATTTCGGCGAAGCGATGAAAGTCCTCGTTGATATCGGCGCCCAGCAGCACCACGACGTCCGCGCGATTCCGCACTTCGGCCAGCGTGGTCATGGTTTGCCCGCGACTTTGCAGCACCCGGATCCCGTGCGCCATCGACGCGCCGTGCAGGTGGTCGACGATCGCACCGCAACGCTCGGCCAGCGCGAGGCTGGCGCGCACGCCGTCGACATCGGTGGCGAGCCCGGAGAAGAGCGGCTGCCGCGCGTGTTTGAGGATGCGCTTCGCAGCGTTAAGCGCTTGCTCCAGCGTAACCGGCTTGCCGTCTACCAGCGGTGAGCCGACGGGCGTGGCGGCGGCAAAGGCCTTGCGCGCTTTGGGGCAAGCGTTGGCGCTGACGCTGATTTGCGGGCCGCGCGTGACCGTTTCCAGGTCATCGCACAGCAGGCTGCAGAACGGGCAGGTGACTGCGTCGCGGCGAAGTTCGGGGTCTGAATTGACGGTATTTTGCTTGGGCACTGCACTGCCAACGGGCTTGGAGGATCCGGTTCGTTGTGTGCTTCGGCCACGCTCGCAACCGCCGTGGGAAGTAGATGAACGGTAGCACGCGCAACTCATCGGCACTACCCGTGGACGCCTCGCAGTTGGCGAACGCGAGTGGCGTCATCGGTTAGTATGCAAGCCCGCCGTAATGCCGAGACTTTCCTGCGTGACCCACGCTATTCATCCTCGTTATCGCGTCATCGCGCCGGCCCGTTTACATCTCGGCTTTGTGGATCTGCAGGGCGGCATGGGTCGCCGCTTTGGCAGCCTCGGGCTCGCCATCAACGGCCTCGATGCGGTGGTCGACGCCGGGTTGGCGCCGCAAACCTGCGCCGCCGGCGAAGGCGCGAGCCGCGTCGCGGCGCTGATCGAAAGCCTGTTAACCGACGCCAATGCTGAGACCGGCATCGAACTCACTGTGCAAAGTCTGCCGCCCGCCCACGCCGGGCTGGGGTCCGGCACCTTGCTCGCCCTGACCGCCGGCACGGCTTGCGCTACAGCGCTCGGCTTGCCGCGCAGCCCGCGCGACCTCGCGGTGCTGGCCGGGCGGGGCGAGCGGTCTGGCATTGGCATTGCCGCCTTTGAACAGGGCGGGTTTCTGCTCGACGGCGGTCGTGGTCCGCATAGCGCGACCCCACCCTTGCTCAGTCGTTTGGCGTTTCCTGCCCACTGGCACTGCGTGCTGATTTTCGATGAGCGCTATCAGGGCTTGAG
>CANFVX010000360.1 GCA_947450495.1 Gammaproteobacteria bacterium | reverse complement strand
GATGCGCTCCGCACCAACGCGAACATGACCGCCGGGTTGATGGTCGGCTGCATGCTTGTTTTCTATCTCGGCTATTTCGTTTGGCTCCGCGTTCGGGCCGAGCGCGAGAGCCTGCGTGTTACGGCGCCATTGCTCGCCTTGAACAACATGGCCGAGTGCTTTGACAAGGGCGATTACGACCAAAACCCTCAACATTTCGAGATTCTTGAATTCGAGCAATCGGTCCAGCGCTTTGCCGGGATGGGCCGCTCGCTGGGGGAAATGGTCAGTCGCTTACAGGACGCTGAGCGCGTGGTGAGTGCCAGCGAAGAACGGCTGAGTCTGGTCGTGACGGCATCGGGGCAGGGCGTGTGGGATTGGCGGATTGCCGAAAATCGCACCTGGCGCTCGAGTCGCTTCAAAGCCTTGCTTGGCTTGCCCGGGCCGGCAGATGTGGTGGATGGGCTGGCGATTCGCAGGCATTTGCATCCCGAGGACAGTCAGCGTTTCGAGGCGCGGCTGGAAGCCTTGTTTGCCGGTCGCGGCGCGATCCTCGACGAGGAAATCCGGTTGGGGCGCGGCGACGGCACGTACGTCTGGGTGCAGTGCGTGGCCCAGCTATCGAGCGAGGATCAACGCCCCGGGCGCCTGGTGGGCGCGATTGCCGATATCACCGAGCGGCGCCTGGCCGAGGAAGATCTGCGGCAGGCCAAAGACAGCGCCGTCGCGGCAAGTCTCGCTAAAGGCCAGTTTTTGGCCACTGTCAGCCATGAAATCCGGACCCCGCTGAACGGGGTTCTGGGAATGTCGCTGTTGCTGGCGGATACCGCGCTTACCGAAGAGCAACGCGATTACGTCGAGACCATCACCAGCTCGGGTCAGCATTTGATGGAAGTGCTGACCGAGGTATTGGATTTCTCCCGCATTGAAGCCGGCCGCCTCGAGCTGGATGAGGCGCCGTTCGCGCTTGCCGGCCTGGTGGAAGAGGTGGCGCGCCTGATGTCGCCGCCGGCGCGCGGCAAGGGGCTGCGCTTCAACTGGCGGATTACGGGTGCGGTCCCCCCGTTTGTGAACGGCGATGCGACCCGACTCCGGCAGGTATTGCTGAATCTGTTAGGCAACGCGGTGAAGTTCACGCGCGACGGCTCGGTGGATTTCGAGGTGACGGCAAAGCCGGTGCAGGACGGCCGTCTGGCGCTTGGTTTTGAGGTGCTCGATACCGGCGTGGGGATCCCGCCGGACAAACTCACCCAGATTTTTGAGGCCTTTAGCCAGGCCGATAACTCCCATTCCCGCGAGTTTGGCGGGACCGGTCTCGGCCTCACTATTTCCGACCGATTGGTGACGTTGATGGGCGGCAAGATTGCAGCAAGCGCAAGGGCCGGCGGTGGCAGCGTCTTTCGCTTCGAGATCGTCCTCGACGTGGCGGCGACACCTGAAACCTTGTCTACGCCGCTACCCCCTGCTCAGCCGGTGGCCACTCCGCGCACCACCCGGCGAGTGCTGGTGGCCGAGGACAATCTGGTTAACCGGCGTCTGGTGCAGGTGATGCTGCAAAAGTTGGGCTTTGAGGTCAGCCTTGCGGAGGACGGTCAGCTCGCGCTGGCGGCCCTGGAGATCAGCCTGCCCGACGTGCTGCTGCTCGATTTGCAGATGCCGGTGCTGAGCGGGCTTGAGGTCGCACGCCGCATTCGCGAGCGAGAACACGCTTTGGGCCTGCCGAGATTGCCGATTATTGCGGTGACGGCCAATTCATCCGCTGCCGACCGCGAGGCCAGTCTGGCCGCCGGCGCCGACGCCTTTCTCGCCAAGCCTTTTACGGCCCCTGAGTTGGCCGGACAGATCGAGGCGCTGCTCGGGCCGGCCTGAGCGGTCAGCCGTCGTTCAGGCTCAAAATTGCCGCAAGATGGCGTAGCGCGCGCGGTGATAGCGAGCGTCGCCCAAAGTCTGTTGGGCCACGCGGGCGCGCTTCAGGAATAGGCCAATCTCCTCGGCGTCCGTCATGCCGATCCCGCCATGTAACTGCACCGCTTCGCTGGAGACGAGTTCCAGCGTTTCGCAGGCCTTGGCTTGCGCCAGACTGGCCAGCAACGGGGCTTCGGGGTTTTGGGTGTCGAGCGCGTCCAGCGCCGCGCGCACGGCCGAGCGCGTGAGTTCGAGTTCGCAGAACATCAGCGCCGCGCGGTGCTTCAGTGCCTGAAAGGAACCAATCACCACCCCGAACTGCTGGCGCATGCGCAGATAGTTCAGGGTGCGGTCGAAAGCTTCCTGCGCCGTGCCCAGCATTTCCGCCGCGAGGCCCGCGCAGGCGCCGTCCAGCACCGCTGACAGCGTGGGCCAGGCGCCATCCAGCGGCCCCAGCAATGCCCCGGCGGGCACTCGCACGTTGGCAAACTCCAGCCTCGCCGCGTTGCGCGAGTCCACCAGGCTGAGCCGTCTGCGGTGCAGGCCGGCGGATTGCGGGTCCACCATGAACACGCTGAGACCGTGCGCGTCACCCGGCTTGCCGCCGGTGCGCGCCACCACCAGCAGGCTGTCTGCCACATGGCCATCAAGCACCATGGTTTTGCGGCCGTTGAGGCAATAGCCGTCGCCGTTGGTCTCGGCGCTGAGCGCGGTGTGCAGAGGCGCGTGGTGCGGGCCTTCATCGAGCGCGAGCGCGAGAATTTTCTCGCCGCTGGCGACGGCCGGGAGCAGCGCTGCGCGTTGACGCTCATTGCCCAGCACGCGCACGAGTGGCGCGGCAAGCAGCACGGTTGCCAGCAGGGGCGAGGCGGCGAGCGTGCGGCCCGCCTGCTCCATGACTTGGCCGGCACCCTGATAGCCAAAATCCACGCCGCCCTCGCTTTCGGGAATGAGGATGCCGGCCCAGCCCAGTTCGGCCATGGCCTGCCATGCGCTGCGATCAAAACCGGTGGCGTCGGCGCGGTCGCGCAGATCGCGCAAAGCCTTCACGGGCATTTTTTCGACAAAAAAATCGCGCGCTGCCTGCTGCAGCATCTGTTGTTCTTCGGTCAGGATGAGTGTCATGGCGGGCCTCAATCGGGCAGGCCAAGCACGCGCTTGGCGATGACGTTTAGCTGGATTTCGCTGGTGCCGCCTTCAATGGAATTGCCTTTCGAGCGCAACCAGGTGCGGCAGATGGTGAGTTCTTCTTCGGTGAAATCCGAACCTTCCCAGCCGAGCGCGGCGGCGCCGGCGCATTTGAGAATGAGCTCGAACTTGCGCTTGTTTTGCTCGGTCCCGTAGTACTTGAACATGGAGGACAGCCCCCCGTTGGCGGCGCCGGCGCTGCTCTCTTCGGCCGCGCGGCGTAAGGTGAGGGCGAAGGCGTGGTCGTCCATCACGTGCCGGGCCACCGCGTCGCGGAGTACCGGATCGCCGATGCTGCCGTCGGGCAGGCCGAGATAGCGTTGGGCGATGACGTCGACCGGCGGCGTGGTGCCGCCAACGGTGCGGCCGATTTCGGAAATCATGCCGCGCTCGTGCTGAAGCAGTTCTTTGGCGATGTCCCAGCCGCCGTTGATGTTGCCCACCAGAT
>CANFVX010000359.1 GCA_947450495.1 Gammaproteobacteria bacterium | reverse complement strand
GGTGATGAAACTGGCCGCGGGGCTCGCGATGAACGCCACGGCTTTGGCGACTTCCTCCGGCGTGCCCATGCGGCCCATTGGGTTGTGGGCCAGCGCGGCGTTGTAGGAATCGGGGTTCTCGCGCTTGCGCTTGCCCCATACGCCGTCGTCGAAATAAATAGTGCCGGGCGACACCGTGTTGGCGCGGATGTGCTTCGGCGCCATCTGCGTC
The DNA here is from genome assembly GCA_947450495.1 of Gammaproteobacteria bacterium. Lineage (GTDB taxonomy): Bacteria > Pseudomonadota > Gammaproteobacteria. The sequence goes on along the minus strand of CANFVX010000359.1, from coordinate 3,342 downwards.
GCGAGATTCGACATGTAGTTGATGAGCGCCGCCTTCAGCGCGTTGTAGGGGCGCGGCCCGCCAAAAGCCTCCAGCGCCGAGGTGCTGGCGATGGCGACAATCGACGCGCAATCGGATTGCTCGAGGTGAGGCATGGCGGCTTCCACCGTGCGTAGCGTGCCCAACATGTCGACCTCCAGCGCGATTCGCCATTGGTCTTCATTGGGCACCGCGGCCAGCGCGCTCACGTTGGCAATCACAATATCGACGCCGCCCATCTCCGCAGCCGCGCTCGCGATCCACGCGTTGACGGCCTCGGTGCTCGCCACATCGGCCGCGCCGCCGCTCACCTTGCCCGCGCTTTGCATCGACGCAACCGCCTGGGCAACTTCGTTGGCGTTGCGGGCGCAGATCGCCACCGCGCAGCCTTCACGCGCCAAAGCTTCTGCGATCGCGCGACCGATGCCGCGCGTGCCACCGGTGACGATCGCACGTTTGCCGTTCAAGCCCAGATCCATAGCGGGTTCCTTTCTGTGTCATAGCGGGTGATGGCCGCCAGCGTAGCGAGTCACGATGGCAGGGGCGACCGGCGCTCTCAATGGCGGCGTGCCTGCGGCGCTGAGTGCCCCGCATGAGGGCATCTTGGCTGAGGCCAATTTGCACCATTTTGGAAGAATGCGCGTTCGGGCCTGCGACTGCACTTGTCTATAGTGCGCCGCATGTTGTACCTGCACACCCGGCCATTCGTGTCTGCTTTAGAAGGCGAAGGCCATTGAACGTCGTCAAGTTTGTGGGCCGCAATCCCCGTGGCGCGGCAGGCACCTCGCCGGTCGTGGTGCTGGGATCCGATCTGTCGCACGGTTGGGACTGTGCCCAGGCCCTCAATGCCGCCGGGCTTGCGACCGAGTATCTCCACTCACTCGAAGTTTATCTCGAACGGGAAACCCCGCAGGTGCTGGTGCTGGATATCGCGCCGGGCGACATCGATGTCTGCACGGTGATTCCCTTACTCCGCCGCCTGACGCCGAGCCCGGGGCTAGTATTGCTAAGCGCACACGGCGCATCGGTCCTGCGGAGCTTCGCGGCCAACGCCAAATCGGTCGGCATCGACGTCATCGGCACGCTGGTCAAACCGGCCGACCCCGCGCTGCTCGTTGCGCTGGTCAGTAGACGGCTTGAACAAGATGAACAGGCGCTGCCCACCGCTGCACCGCCCCGCCCTGCACCCAAACCACTGGCCGCCGCCGAGATCCTGAACCTGCTGGATGCTGGCGCAGTGGAAACCTTTCTGCAGCCCAAATTCCGGCTAAAAGACCTTGAAATTGTAGGTTTCGAAGCGCTGGTGCGGATGAACCATCCCGAACTGGGCGTGCTCACCCCCGCCCGCTTTCTAGACTCTTTGATCGCCAATGGCGCCGGCCCCGCGCTCACCCACCGGATGCTGCAAGGCACTGCCCAGAGCCGCAAACAACTGGCGCAGTACAACCCTGCTGGCGACTGGACCTATGCGGTAAACGTCACCGCAGATCTGCCCATCCAGGACAATCCGCAGTGGTTGCGCAAGCACGTGGAGGCGGTCGGCCTTGACCCCGCCAGCCTCATCATTGAGGTGCCCGAGGGCACCCTGTCAAATGATGTCAGCGCCTGGCATCGCGTGCTCACGCAGGCCCGTTTGATGGGCAGCGGCGTGTCTCTGGATGACTTCGGATGCCATGCCGCCAATCTCGAACGCTTGCTGTTGCTGCCGCTCTCGGAAGTGAAAGTGGACCGAATGTTTCTGGAGCATGCGGCGCATGACCAGGACGCGCGCCGCCTGCTCGAGAGCATGAATCTGATGATCAAGAACCTCGGCATGGTGAGCGTGATGGAAGGCATTTCCTCGCCGGAGATGCTGGCCCTCGCCATCGAGGCAGGCTTTGACCTTGGCCAGGGCTTTCATCTGGGCGTGCCGCTCTCATTGACCGACACCGAAACAATGCTCGCCGCCCGCACGCCGGCCTCTTGAGAACATATCCATTCTGGATCAATAGCCGCTTGTTCGCGGGTTACGGCTGAAGCTAAATCAGCGCACGAACGGCGCCGCGTGGCGCGCGATTACCGCAGCAACAAGGGCGCGCAATGATGCATCCGACTGAAGTCACTCATCTTGATCCACCGCGCGAAATGCGCAGCATGCCTACCAGCCAACCGGCGCTGTGGCGGGTTGAGCTTGTGCAACAGGACGGACCCGGCACTCAGGCGCGTTTTACTCTAGACGCCTTGCGCTTCGCGTTGGAGTGGCTGGAGGAGCGCGGTCGGCGGCACAAGCGGATACGCGTGCAGGTGAGCGCGCGGTGCTGGTACGAGCCCGCGTTTCTGCCGTCCATTAGCGAACTCTTCAGCGCCCACGCTTCAACGCTGCCGCGCCTCTTGATTGAGATTGAGCACGCCTGTCTCCTGAAATCCGGCGTGACCGTCCGCAGCGTTTTGGCGCGTGCGAACGGGAGCGAAGTGAAACTTGCTGTACGACTTAGCGACGCCCCGATGCCGCTCTGCCGCGAATTGCGCGAGGCCGGCGTTGCCCTGTTGGTTGCGGACGAACTGGCCGCGGCGCCATCGGGCCTGTCGCAGACCGAGTGCGTGTTTCTGGAAAGATTGGCGAGCGCGGCCGGCGCCGAGCTCGAACTTGAAGCCGACGCGCACCAGCCTGCTGCCCATTTCCGCCGCGTGGCCGGCCTGCACTAAGTCCTTCTGCCTTAAGCCGCTCTCAAGCGCGTGTCCTCACCAAACCCCTCGAGCGGCGTGCTGGATCCTCTGCAGGAGCGCATAGAAGTTCTCAAGCAGGAGTTTCTGGCCACCCGCACGGACCGCCAGCGCATGGAGAGCCTCAAGCAGCGCCTCAACCTGCTGAAAGAATGGCTCTCGCTCAGCAAGCGGCGACTCGAAGCCATTAGTGCTGGACGCGAGCCTGCGCTCAATCCCTTGCTGGATGTGATGCCTCGCACCGCCAAAACCACAGAAGCCCCGGCCGAGGGCGCCGACAGCGCCGAGCCCGCTACGGACGGCGAATTCGTCCATCTCTGGGTGCGTTTGCTAACAAGCGTCGAAGTGGACGGCGTGCAATTCCCGGCCGGCGTAATCGTTCAGGTGCCGGCTACTCGCGCGGATGAGTTGGTCGAAACGGGCGCGGCGGCGCTGGTCACCCCGGAGAACTTTAGCGCCCCGACACGTGCCGCCGAAGCCGGCGACGTCGTGACCGGAGCAGAAACCGAAGAACAAGACGCCGATGAATCTGAGGAAGCCGCCACCGTCGCGTTGGTCGCGGACGAGCCGGCTGCCGCAGAGATGACGCCGTCCTGAGTGCAGGACAGCGTCGCGACGAAT
>CANFVX010000358.1 GCA_947450495.1 Gammaproteobacteria bacterium | reverse complement strand
TGCCTAGCGCGAGTTCGGCATGCGCGGGACTCGGGGTGAGGTCGTCTATGACGAGAAGACGCTGTTCAGCCGAGATTTCGAGGAGTGCGCTGGTATACGGTTCTGGACGGTTCGCGAAATGAACCGTAAGCGGGCAGTGATATTGCAATGCCTTCTTCAACACCACATAAATTTCCGGCTCAACAGACCCTAGGCCCGCTGTGGCAGCGACGGGATGGTGGGCCGTAGATTCTTGAGTAGGCGAGGATTCGGCTTTTTCGACAGGGCGCCGACCGAAAAGATTGAAGAATGACATGGGACCGTCGCCGTCTGGTTAACTCAGACTCGCTCCCGGGGACGCGAAGAGGACCCACCGCCTCCCGTAAGGCCGCGAGCATCATAAAGTCGCTCGCGAGGTGAGCGACCACTGAGCACATCTAGCAAAGAAGAGACGAGGTTTTTGCTGGATTTGACGGCGGCGCCGTTCTTTCGGTTGGCCAGCGCGCAGCGTTGCAGCAAGGTTTCAATTTGCCGCCATTGCGACTGCCCGTCGCCGCTGGCAACGCGTGCTTCTGATGAGAGGTCGCAGTAACGCGAAGCGTCATTGATGAGCGTGGTCAACCGTTCCTTTTCAGCGACGCTACGCTCAAGAAGACCCGCATCCTTGTGCAGTAGCGCGCCGTATTCCTCGCTCAGCACGCGCTCGAAGTCGGTGAGTGCGGTGATCAGCGTCTGGCGAGCCTCAGCCTCGGTCATGGAGGGAACTTCAAGACCGACCGGGCGCGCCGGTCATCATGGACTCGAAGCCATAGAGCTTTTCGGCAACCTGCATCGCGTCAACGCGATAGCTACCGTCGCTTACGGCCTGTTGAAACTGGTCAACGCGTTGCCGATCAACCATCGGCACGTCGGCGACAGACTGCGTGAGGTCGCGCAATCGAGAGGCCAGATCGGTCAATTTTAAGGTCTCGCCGGTGCCGCCTTGTTCGGTGGCGCCAACGGCGGGTGATTTCTCCAGCTTGACCATGCGCTGGTCCATTGCTGTGATCATTGAGGAAGATGTGCTGTTCTTTACGTCTGAAACCATGGCGGTACTCTCCTTCCGAGATGGCAGGGCTAGCGGCACGAGCCTGCTTTCACTTTAAGGGCTTATACCAAAACATGACAGAAGTCTCAGAACTGCGGTCACATCGCTATAGGCTGCGTCATTCGCCGCTGTATCCGCCATCGACGATCACGACCCCAGAGTCCTGAATGACTCCCTCCACAACCCGCTTCGAATTGTTGTTACGAACGGAAATGCGCGCGCCTACCGCGCCCCCCTGCAATGCGGTGCCGCTCACCGCAATCGCGATAGGGCCAGAGTCCAGCGATAGCGTCACCGTCTGACCGCGACGGACAGTTTCGCGAACCTTCAGGGCGCTTTGGGTAATGGGTGTACCCGCCGATATCGCGCGCAACACGACCTGCCCGACCGCCGCAGAGGCCTGACTGATCGTTCCCGGCGGGAGACTGATCAGCTGCTGCTGCTCTAGTTTCAGATCGGATTCCGTCAGAATTTTGCCGCGCGGAATGTTTTGCGTTGCCATGAGAACGCCAAACTCCCGGCGAATGGTCGCTGGAACAAATAAGCTCCAAGGGCTCTCGCCCTGACATTTGACTGAGACGGAAGTCATTCCCTGCAAGCGCGCACCGGGCGGTAATGCGAGCGAAAGCGGTTGATCACAGGGTGCAAGATGTAAGCGGGGATCGAGTTGAGCCACTTCGATTTTGACTTTTGGAGGCGAGTTTTCAGCTTGGCTTTGCAGAAAATCAGCGACCGCAACTCGAATATCGGCTAGCGGATAGAACGGGGCGGCTGTGCAGGGCGTGGTAAGCGCGCAGCTCAATACGCCAAGACTAACAACCCGCTTAAAGGCGTGTGACATGAGACGCTCCATCTAGGGATAGAACCAACTGAGCAAGCGTTGTGCCATGACTGCTCTCAAGGTTTCCATCCGAGTGGCGATATGACTTGGCACTGAATGCAACGCGGAGAGCGTGATGTCGATTATCGATAGGGTCGATCGCCTGACCCGGTTGGCCGGCCGTAACCGGCTTGAACTGCTGCTTTTCAAACTGCAAAGCGAGCAGGTGTTCGGCATTAACGTCTTCAAGGTGCGCGAAGTTCTCAAATGCCCCGTTTTGCGCCCGATCCCGCATTCGCATTATCAAATGCGAGGCGTGTTTCACGCGCGCGGTCAGACCATCACCGTTATCGATTTGGCGGCAGTGCTAGGCCATGGCGCCAGCAAGGGGTCGCCAGACGAATTCGTTATCGTCACCGAATACTCGGGGCACGTTCAGGGCTATCTGGTGCAGCAGGTCGTCAGAATCGTCAACCTGCGCTGGGATGACATCAAGCCGCCGCCGGCGGGCATCGGGAGTGCAAACTACCTCACCGCTGTGACTACGCTTGATAACCAATTGGTCGAAATTCTGGATGTCGAGCGAGTGCTGGCGGAAATCGTGGGCATGGATTTCGATGTGTCCGAAGACTTACTCGCCCAGAACATCCCCAACCCTGAGGTGCCGCGCCGAATTTTTATTGCCGATGACTCGGCGGTGGCACGCAAGTCGATGACGCGAGTCATGGACCAACTGGGGGTCGAATATGAACTCGCTGAAAATGGCCTGGAAGCCCTCGAAAGGCTGCGCGCGTATGCCGAACAGGGGCCGATAACGGAGCGCTTTGCCATGCTGTTATCAGACATCGAGATGCCGCAGATGGACGGCTACACGCTGACCAAGACGCTCAAAGCAGACCCCAATCTGAAAGAGCTCTACGTGTGCCTGCACACCTCCTTAAGCGGTAGCTTTAACGACTCGATGGCGAACTCGGTCGGTGCCAACAAGCTGGTAGCGAAATTTGACCCCGACGACTTGGCCGCGCTCGTGATGTCTGTGGTCAACTAAAAGCCTACTGACGGTCTCGCCCTGAATGCTCGGGGCAAAAAGTCATGGATGACTGAAACCTGATAAGACAAACCCTAAGGTCCTATCTGGACTCTCGGAAGAATGGATGCATAAGGCTTACCCTTTGCTCTGCGCTTGGCTTGAGTCCCGTATCGGACTAACGCTCGGGCCTGACAAGGCCTATCTGGTTCAGGCGCGTCTGACGCCCGTGCTGGTCGAGTTCGGCATACCCGACCTTCAGACGCTGGCCCAGCACTTGTCCCATGCCGCGACTCCGGCACTCGAAGCTGCCGTCATTGAAGCAATGTCGACCCACGAAACGCTGTGGTTTCGCGATACTTACCCCTTCGAGCTACTCGCTCGCTATCTGCTCCCCACTTTGACTAAGAGTCAGCAACGCCTCCGATTATGGTCTGCCGCCTGTTCGACCGGACAGGAGGCCTACTCCATGGCGATGGTGGTGGCAGCGTTCAGAGCCCGCCATCCGACGCCATCTTCCTTACAAGACGAAATCGTGGGGACGGATGTTGCCGCGCTTTCAATCGATGCGGCAAGGCGGGCCAGATTTGCCGCTCCTGGTGGCCTTAGGGGACTCGCGGAGCGAGAGCAGCAGATGTTCTTCCATC
>CANFVX010000357.1 GCA_947450495.1 Gammaproteobacteria bacterium | reverse complement strand
TGCCGGTGTCGGCCGGCGACAGCGCGAACTCAAAATAATGGTGGACCCCGGCGCGTACGAGGTCGGTGTTGCCATTGGTCACGGCGATCAGGCGATAGCGTTGCCCCAGTTGCCTGAGCACGGCGTCGACTTCGCTGAACAGCTCGACCCGACTGCGCGCCTCCAGAAACACCTCGATGGCCGGCATGACCAGCGTATCCGGGTAGTCGTATAGGGCGCACAGTTCGTGCAGCGCCGCGATCCGCAACTGCGTGAAGTCATGGGCGAGGCTGGGTTGGGCTTTCGCCAAGGCGCGGCGGCGGGCCTGCAACTCCAGCACCGTGTTGGCCTCGGTGATGCGCGGCATACGCTCGGCCAGCCAGGCGTACTGCGTGTCCTCGGCCCGGTGGAGCACGGGGCCCGCGTCCCACAGGGTGTCGTCCAGATCGAATGTAATGACTTCAAACACTTTAGGGTTCCATCTGGTGACGCTCTGGTGACGCTGGGCGAAATTTCAAGGCTGCGGTGCCTTGGCGGGGCGCGCTAGAATCGGGCTTCCCTTCAGCCGGAGCGCCATCATGCCCTCATTCGACGTCGTCTCGGAAGTCGATGCCCACGAACTCAGGAACGCCGTAGACCAGACTACGCGTGAAATCGGCAACCGTTTTGATCTCAAAGGCACCGGCGCGCGGGTCGAACAGGAAGAATACGTGCTGACGCTGATCGGCGAGGCCGATTTTCAGGTCCAGCAGGTGCTGGAAATTCTGCGCCTGCGGCTGGCCAAGCGCGGCATCGACGTGGCCTGCCTCGATATCGCGGACGTCACCCGCAATCTGGCCGAGGCGCGCCAGAAGGTGACGGTGCGCAACGGGCTCGATGCGGACGGTGCGCGCAAGGTGGTGAAATCCATCAAGGAATCCGGCATCAAGGTGCAGGCGCAGGTGCAAGACAAACAGGTGCGAGTGACCGGCAAGAAGCGGGACGACCTTCAGGAAGTCATCGCCTTCCTGCGCAAAGCCGAGCTTGAAGTGCCTTTGCAATTCACCAATTTCCGGGACTGAGCACGCCCCTTTGATTACCGAGAAACGCTTTCGCTGCCCGTATTGCGGGGAGCGCATCAGCTGCTTGCTGGACGGCTCCGCCGGCGAGCAGCAGTACGTGGAAGACTGCGAAGTCTGCTGCCGCCCGATCGAAATCGCCTGTGACTTCGACGGCGACGGCCGGCCGCTGGGCTTTTCCGCCCACCGTCACGACGAATGAAGCGCTGATGCGCGAGGCGCTGTTCCTGTTGATTGCCGCCGGCACGGTGGCCGGCTTATGGAACTGGAGCGTGAGCGGCCGCGATCGCGCGTTACGGGCGGTCCACCAGCTGTGCAAGGACCTTTCGCTGCAAGCCCTGGATGAAACCGTGGTCCTGCGGCGGGTGCGGCTGGCCCGCGATGAGCGCGGCCAGCGGCGCGTGCTCAGAATTTATCGCTTTGAGTTCACGCGTGATGGCAGCCTGCGGGAAACGGGCGATCTCGCGCTCGCCGGGCTCACCCCCTGGTGGGCCTTGCTCCATCATCCGGAAGGCAAGCTGCACATCGATCTGCGCGCCACGCGCGGCAAAGTGCTGTTATTCCCCGCCTAGGCGTTCTTCGAGTTCGCGGAGCAATGCCGCGTTGTGGACGTCGGCCCGCGCCTTGGCGGCAGCGACGGCGGCACGCTGGCGCGCCATGTGCTCGGCTGGCGTCAGCACCTCGGTTTCCCCTCGTTGCGCGGCCACCGCGGCGGCGAACTCCTGTTCAAAATGCTCGATATCAAGTTCCGCCCGGACCGGGCTGGCGACCTGCACGGGTTGCGTAGACACCGGCGGCGGCACCGCCACCGGCGCTGGCGCCATCACGCGGCGCTCGCGGTCGGTCAGGTGGGAAGTGGGCATAGCGGTTTTGCCCGCCACATGCTGCCACCGCGCGCCCATGCTGGAGGAGAGGAGGTCCAGATCCGGGCCGCTCGCAATCGGTTGCAGCAGACCGTGCTGGCGGAGCCCGCCTTCCAGAAAGTGCACCTCGTGCCCTCGCTCGGCCATCAAAAACGCCGCCACGGCGCTCCGGACGCCCTTGTCACAAACCACCACGTAGCGTCGGTCGCGTCGTAGCCGGTCGAGCAGGGGGCGCAAATGCTGGAAGGGGATAGGTAAAGCGCCGGGTAAGCTGCCCGCGGCCACTTCGGTCGGGGTGCGCACATCAAGCCAAACGGCGCCCCCGGCAATCAGACGCTGAGCCCCGACATAGTCAACTGGACTCAGCAGGGGCCGCCGGATTGCCTCGTCGAATATGGGCTTCGGCACCCGGAACACCCGGCCGTCGGTCAGCATGCGGACGGTCGCATTGCGGGCGCCATTGGCGATCAGGGCTTCCTCGCCGAACATGGCGCCCGGCGCGAGTTCGGCGAGAATCGCGGGGGTATGACGCTCACCGCGTTCGCGCTCAACCCGTAAACGCCCTGCCCCCACCAGAAAAAAATCGGTGCCCGGGTCGCCCTGCCGAATCACCACCTCACCGGCTTTGAAGCTTGCGGGCTGAACCGCGTCGAGCACCTTGGCGAGCTGAGGTTCAGGCACCCTCGTCAGGCCCGAGGCGCGCAGGAGCTGCTCGACTTGCCGTCGCATCGAGCTGTCAAAGCTGTCTGAAGTGCTCATGACTGTCATCGCCTGTGGCAACGGTGCGCCGTACTCCGGTTGGTCCATTGAAGGGTAGAGATTGAAACTTGTATACGACCGATTTACCCAAAAGTTCATCGCGGATGTGAGCTGGTTCACGAACTTCGATCTAAAACGGCCTCGCCGGCCCGGCTGAGTCGATGGTTTTATGTTCACGGCTTGCGGGTAGAATCAGGTGCAAATCAAGCCATTCGAGATGGGGCGGCGCGTGCAGATAGAAAATTCGGGGTCGCTGCTGCGTCGATTGCGCACGCTGGAGGTCGAACACCGCGACCTCGACGAAATCGTAAGCCGGCTATCGACCCAACCGGGAATCGACGAGCTCATGCTCAAACGCCTGAAACGCCGCAAGCTCCTGTTGAAAGATCAAATTGCGCAGCTACGCAGTGCACTCATTCCGGACCTTGATGCCTGATCCGCGCTAGCGCGGCAACGGCGCTCTGGCGGCGGCGAGAGCAGCCCCCTTGGTCGCCAAAAAACTGGCCAATATCCGTTGCGCCACTGGCCGCAAGGCCACAAAACTGAAACCCATCAAGTAGTGTTCATCGTCCTCGGCGGTGACCGCGTAATTCAAACCAAGTCCTACCGTGAGCCGGCGCTGCCCCTGCGCCAGCGGCAAGACAACGCCCGCTTGCAGCACCGCTGGATAGTGGCAGGTCGCGTGCAGCGGATGCTCGCGCAAGCGCGCGGCGATGGATTCACCGCACACAATCTGCAGGCCGCCCGGCGAGATATTGCGGGCCTGAACGGTCCAGCACTCACCCGCATCACTCGCCAGCTGTAGCGGGCAATGCAGCGCCAGGCGCGGATAGCGTCGCTGAGCGTCGACGGTCAAGACGCCAGAATCCATCGACTTTGGACTGGCACGCAGCAGGGAGAGACTCATCGCGC
>CANFVX010000356.1 GCA_947450495.1 Gammaproteobacteria bacterium | reverse complement strand
TGCAAGCGCCGCGCGAAACGTTCAATCGGCTCGGCCATCGGATGCGGATTGCCATCGGCCGTGGTCGGCATGCCCAGCACCAGACAATCCGGCTGCCATTCGTTGATTAAGCGCCCCAGCACCGTCCAGTCCGGCTGGCCGTGCTGCGCGGGCAGCGTGGTTAGCGGACTCGCGGTGCAAGTCACCGTTTGACCCACCGCCACGCCAATCCGCTTCTCACCAAAATCGAAGCCGAGGGCCGTGCGCGGCGCGCGCGTCTTCACGCGTGGCCGACGTCGCCCGACAGCAGCGCCAGATCGACCCCCAGCAGGGCCGCCGCGTCGTGCCAGCGGCGCTCGGCGGCGACATGAAACAGCAAGTCGGGCGCAGCCGGCCCGCTGAGCCAAGCATTGTGTTGCATTTCTTCCTCGAGCTGACCGGCCGACCAGCCCGCATAGCCGAGCGCGATCAAGGTTTCGTCCGGACCGTCGCCGCGCGAGATGGCTTCAAGGATGGCGCGCGAAGTGGACACCGCGATGTCCTCGCTCACCTGAATCGTCGAGCCATAGTCTTTGACCGGCCGGTGAATAATGAAGCCGCGATCGCGATGAACCGGGCCGCCGGCGTAAACGGTCTGCGCGCTGATGCGCGGGTCGCTGGCGTCGAGCTTCAGTTGCTCCAGCACCTCGCCCAGCGCCATCTCCATCGGGCGATTGATCACGATCCCCATCGCGCCGCCGTCGTTGTGCGCGCAGACATAGGTCACGGTGCGCGCGAAGTTGGGGTCTTCCAGCGACGGCATGGCGATCAGGAAGTGATTGGTGAGGTCGAACAGCATGGGGCTAGTATCGGTTGCGCCTTCCGGTTTGAACAAGCGCGAAGAAGGCTATTGCGCGGTGAACTCAGCGCTGTTCAGGAAGCGCCAGGTGCGGGTCACATGCAGCACATCCACTTCCTTGGCGATGTCGGGCGGAAACGCCGCGTAGGGGCCGGCGAGCTCGACAATGCGCACGGCCGCGTCATCCAGCACCTTGTGCCCGGACGAACGCCGCACCACCACTTCAATCACCGAGCCGTCGGGGCGAATCGCCACATCAAGAAGCAGCGCGCCGGACAACCCTCGCTGCCGCGCTTCGTCCGGATAGTTGATATTGCCGATGCGCTCGACCTTCGCCCGCCAGGCTTCCATATACGCCGCGTAGCGATATTCCTGGGTGCTGGCCGAAATGTACTTGCTGCGCGGACGCATCGCGCGGGTTTCCATTTTGTCTTCGAGTTCCGCGCTCATGCTGGCCAGCGCAAAGGAGCGCGTGATGAGCTGGGTGGCGGTCGGCAGGGTGGAATTCTCGGAGCCGGTGGGCGCGGCGGGCGCGGGCGGCTCGGTGGCGACCGGGGCCGGTGGGCTCGGCGTTGGCGTGGGTGTCGGCGCCGGCAGGGCGTGCCGCTCGTTTGGTTGGGTGGTGACCACCCGGGGCGGCGCGAGCGGCTTGGCGGTGGGGGCGGCTTTGGCGACGCTGGGCGCCGGGCTGGGCGCGGCGCTCAATTCAGGTGCGGGGTTCGGGGACTCTTCGCTGCGACCCTGGGTGGGCTCGGCATCGGGCAGCGAGGGTACGCGCGCCGGCACGGGGGCGGCCAGGGGCGCGGTCGGGCGCGCCTCTTTTGCGCCATTGCCGCCGCCTTCCAGATTGGCCTGTGCCAAGGCGTCGGCCTCTTTGGGGCGCTGCGCCGAGCGCTCGGTCACCAGCGTGACGTCGATCATCTCGGGCCGCTGCGGCGCGCGCGGCTCCGGCATAAAGCTCACGCCGAGGACCAGCATCACGTGCACGATCAGCGCGATACAAAAAGTAGCCGCGAGGCGGTCGGCAGCGTCGACCGGCGGCGGCAAGGGCACCGCGCGCTTCATGCTGGTGGCAATAGCCTCAGTCCTGGGGTCCCAGGCGGGCGAGGATGGCGTCCATCAACTGCTCGCCAATTTTTACCCCGAATTGCGCTTCGAGTTCGCGCGCGCAGGTGGGGCTGGTGACGTTGATTTCGGTCAGGTAGTCGCCGATGACGTCGAGCCCCACGAACAAGAGCCCGCGGGCGCGGAGTTCAGGGGCCACACGGGCGCAGATTTCGCGGTCGCGCGCGGTGAGCGGTCGGCCTTCGCCGCGGCCGCCGGCGGCCAGATTCCCGCGCAGTTCACCTTCGGCCGGAATGCGCGCCAGCGCGTAAGGCACCGGCTCGCCGTCCACGATCAGAATGCGTTTATCGCCGTCGAGAATGGCCCGCAGATAGCGCTGCGCCATGCAGAAGCGGGTCTCGTGCGCGGTCAGGGTTTCCATGATGACGCTGGCGTTGGGGTCGCCCAGCTTGACCCGGAAGATGGAGGCGCCGCCCATGCCGTCCAGCGGCTTCAGCACGATGTCTTCGTGCTCGGCAAGGAACTCGCGAATGTTGTCCATCCGGCGGGAGACCAGCGTGGGCGGGCACACATCGGCGAACCAGGCGGTGAAGAGCTTTTCGTTGGCGTCGCGCAGGCTGCGCGGGTCGTTGACCACCAGCGTGCCGCGGGCTTGCGCGCGCTCCAGCAGATAGGTGGCAAAAATGTATTCGGTGTCGAAGGGCGGATCCTTGCGCATCAGGATCACGTCGAGCTCGGTGAGTGGCTTGCGCACGGTCTCGCCGGTAAAGTCGTGCCAGTGGGTGTAGGAATCGTGCACGGTGAGCGGCTTCATGTGCGCCATCGCCGCGCCGTCGCGCAGGGTGAGGTCGGCGAGCTCCATGTAGTAGAGCTCGAAGCCCTTGGCCTGCGCCGCGAGCAACAGACCCAGCGTGGTGTCTTTCTTCGGATTGATCCCCGTGATCGGATCCATGATGACGCCGAGTTTTAATGTCATGGTGCTGATGCTTTCCGGTTGCCGTGGCAGTGGGGGGCACCTTAGCATACGCGCCGTTTTGAGCTGAACCCGCCGTCACGAGGTCCGCATGACGACACCGTCGCACCCTTCCCTCGTTCGCATCGCGACCCGCGGCAGCCTGCTCGCGTTGTGGCAGGCAGAACACGTCAAGGCGCGGCTGCTCGCCGCCCATCCCGAACTTGAGATCGAACTGCTGGTGATCAAAACCGCCGGCGACCGCATTCTTGATACCCCGCTGGCCAAGATTGGCGGCAAGGGTCTTTTCATCAAAGAACTGGAGCAGGCGATGCTCGCCGGCGAAGCCGACCTCGCCGTGCATTCCATGAAAGATGTGCCGGTGGAACTCCCGCCCGAACTGCATATTCCCGTGGTGCTGGAACGCGAAGACCCGCGCGACTGCCTGCTCTCCAGCCACCCCGGCGGCCTGCAAGGTCTGCCCCAGGGCGCGATTGTGGGCACGTCGAGCTTGCGCCGACGCAGCCAGTTGCTGGCGCTCCGGCCAGACCTTGAACTGCGCGACCTGCGCGGCAACGTCACCACCCGGCTCGAGAAGCTCGCGCGCGGCGAATTCGACGGCATTGTGCTGGCCCTCGCCGGCCTGAAGCGTCTGGGCCTGACCCAGGGCGTGAGCGCCGCGTTTGAACCGGCGGAGATGCTGCCCGCGATCGCCCAAGGCGTGATTGGCATTGAATGCCGGCGGGGTGACTCGCGCATCG
>CANFVX010000355.1 GCA_947450495.1 Gammaproteobacteria bacterium | reverse complement strand
CTGTGGCGCCCACTTTGTCGTTAATGTTGAACCCGTCGGGCGCGACCCCGATCGCGATGACCCGGGCGCCCAGTTCCTCCAGAACGTCGGGCGCGATGTGATAAGTGGCGCCGTGCGCGCAGTCCACCACGATTTTCAGTCCAGTCAGATCGAGCTGACTGGAGAAGGTGCTCTTACAGAATTCGATATAGCGCCCGGCGGCATCCATCACGCGATGCGCCTTGCCGAGTTCACGGGACGTGACGGTGGCAAAGGGTTTTTCCAGCTCGCGTTCGATTTCGAGTTCCACCTCATCCGGCAGCTTCGCGCCGTTGCCGGAAAAGAACTTGATGCCGTTGTCGTCAAACGGGTTATGCGAGGCGCTGATCACTATCCCCGCCTGAGCGTGGAATGTTCGGGTGAGATAGGCGATGCCAGGCGTCGGCATCGGGCCCAGCAAGTGGATATCCACGCCGGCCGCCGACAAGCCCGCTTCCAGCGCAGACTCAAACATATAGCCGGATACGCGGGTGTCTTTGCCAATGAGCACTTTCGGTTTGCCGCGTGCGCCACGGGCCAGCACCCGACCCGCCGCCCAGCCGAGCTTCATCACGAAGTCGGGCGTGATGGGGGAGAGCCCGACGCGTCCCCTGATGCCGTCGGTACCAAAGTATTGGCGTTCGGTGCTATTGGCCATGAAGAATTGGAGATGGGTGTTGAGGGTGACGGATGCTGAGTATCCGACGCCCCGTCAGGCGCCGGATCATTGAGAGCGTCTAGTGCGAGCTCGCGGTGCCACCGATTGCCGGATCCGAGCTATCTGAAGCGGCGTCAGAACTGGTATTGGATGGCGAGGGGCGACCCCGGTCGTCGTCATCCCAGTTTTGCGGTACGCGGGGCGGGCGACCTTCCATGATGTCGCCGATCTGATCGCTATCGATGGTCTCGAAGCGAATCAGCGCATCCGCCATCTGGTGCAACTTCTCGCTGTTCTCAACCAGGATATTGCGGGCTCTGGTGTAGTTACGGTCGACGATGGTCCGCACTTCTTCGTCGATCAGATGCGCGGTGTCGTCGGACATCATCTTGTGCTGAGTGACGGAGCGGCCGAGAAAGACTTCGCCCTCATCATCGCTATAGGTCATCGGGCCAAGGCGATCGGACAAGCCCCAGCGGGTCACCATATTGCGGGCGATTTCGGTCACCCGCTCAATGTCGTTGGAGGCACCGGTGGTCACCGCGTCTTTGCCGAAAATCAGTTCCTCGGCGATGCGGCCACCAAACAAACTTGAGATCTGGCTTTCCAGACGTTCTTTGCTGTAACTGAGGCGGTCTTCTTCCGGCAGGAACATGGTGACGCCCAAGGCGCGTCCGCGCGGAATGATCGTGACCTTGTAAACGGGATCGTGGGAAGGCACGAGGCGTCCGACGATCGCGTGGCCGGCTTCATGATAGGCCGTGAGTTTCTTTTCTTTCTCGCCCATCACCATGGAGCGACGTTCGGCGCCCATCATGATTTTGTCCTTGGCGCGTTCAAATTCTTCCATGCTCACCAGACGCCTGTTGCCACGCGCGGCGAACAATGCCGCTTCGTTGACGAGATTAGCGAGATCAGCACCTGAGAACCCGGGTGTCCCGCGCGCGAGGAGTGACGGCTTGACGTCGTCGCCCAGCGGCACTTTTCGCATATGAACTTTCAGAATCTGCTCGCGACCGCGAATGTCAGGCAAGGGCACCACCACCTGACGATCAAATCGGCCCGGGCGCAACAGCGCCGGGTCAAGAACGTCGGGCCGGTTGGTCGCGGCAATCACGATGACGCCTTCGTTGCCTTCGAAGCCGTCCATCTCCACCAGCAACTGATTGAGGGTTTGTTCGCGCTCATCGTGGCCACCGCCCAGACCCGCGCCACGATGGCGGCCTACGGCGTCGATTTCATCGATAAAGATGATGCAGGGCGCGTGCTTCTTTGCCTGTTCAAACATGTCGCGCACGCGGGAGGCGCCGACACCAACAAACATTTCGACGAAGTCGGAACCGGAAATGGTGAAGAAGGGCACTTTGGCTTCGCCGGCGATAGCCTTGGCCAGCAGCGTCTTGCCGGTCCCGGGTGAACCCACCATCAGGACGCCACGCGGGATCTTGCCGCCGAGTTTCTGGAATTTGCCCGGTTCGCGCAGAAAGTCGACGAGTTCTTTCACTTCTTCCTTGGCTTCCTCAACGCCTGCCACATCGTTGAAGGTCACCCGAACTTGATCTTCACCCAGCATGCGCGCGCGGCTCTTGCCAAAGGACATCGCCCCACGGCCGCCGGCGCCGCCCTGCATTTGGCGCATGAGGTAGATCCACACCGCGATGAGCAGCAGGAACGGGAACCAGGAAATGAAAATTTGCATTAGCAGCCCCTGACGATCGGGCGGCTGGGCATCAATGCGGACGTTGTTGTCGAGGAGCAGACCAATCAGCGCACCGTTGTCGCTCTCGGGGCTATAGGTGTAGAGCTTGGCGCCGTCCGGGGTTTCGAACTCGATGGTAGGACCATCAATCAAGGCGCGGGAAACCTGACCGCTTTTGACAGATCCGATGAATTCAGAGTACCCGACCGCCCGGGAAGCCCCGGCGCGCGGCGTGAAATTCTGAAACACCAGCATCAGTACCAGTGCGATGACGCCCCACAAGGCTAAATTTCTGGCCATTTTATCCATCCGTCCGTTGTCGCCCGCCGAGGCCGCGAGCCGTAGTAATCGTGTGCGCCGATTGCCTAGTTCAGAGCTAGTCTAGCCGCGGAACCCGGCGGCGACCACATAGAATTCCCGCGAGGCCTGTCGCGAGGCAGCCGGCTTCCGGCGATTGATGCGCTCAAAGTGTTTACGTAGCGCCACCACAAAGCGGTCACTGTCTGCGTGCTGAAACATCTTGATGAGCATCGACCCTCCGGGCTTGAGAAACTGCTGAGCGGTTTCCAGCGCCACCTCTGCCAGTTCAACCGAACGCGCCTCGTCGGTGTCGCGTATGCCCGTTAAGTTGGGGGCCATATCTGATAAAACAAGGTCGGCCTGCCGCCCTTCGAGCAATTCGGCAATTTGGGCAGCCGTTTCAGGCTCGCGGCAGTCCCCGAGCAGAAACTTGACGCCGGCCAGCGGGGTCATCGGCAAGATATCAACGGCCACCACCAGACCTTTCGCGCCCACCGCAGCCCCCACGATTTGGGACCAACCACCCGGCGTTGCCCCCAGATCCAGCACCACGGCGCCAGACCGTAAGAGGCGGTCACGCTCGATAAGTTCGGTCAGCTTGAACGCGGCACGCGATCGCAGGCCCTGCTTTTCACGCGCTTTGACAAAAGGATCGCTGACCTGTTTCTGATACCAGCGACTGGAATCGGCACGCTTGCTCATCCGAAGGCTCGGCGCGTGCGCTGCACGCGAGCGGCGTTCAGAGGTAGTGGACGGCGAGTATCTCGTACTCGACGGCGCCGCTAGGAACCTGCACGACCACCGCGTCGCCTTCACGCTTGCCAATGAGGCCTCGCGCCACCGGCGAATTGATCGACACCAAACCGGCTTTGATGTCGGCCTCGTCCTCGCCGACGATGCGATAGGTGACTTCGCTATCGTTGCTCAGGTTGAGCAGCTGTACGGTCG
>CANFVX010000354.1 GCA_947450495.1 Gammaproteobacteria bacterium | reverse complement strand
TGCTCAGCGCGGGGCCACAACGCGGTCTCGTGGTGTGCTGGGGTGGGCACTCGATCGCGCGGCCGGAGTACGACTACTGCAAGGAAGTGGGCTATGAGCTGGGTCTGCGTGGCCTTGAGATTTGCACTGGTTGCGGCCCTGGCGCGATGAAAGGCCCGATGAAAGGCGCCACCATCGCCCATGCCAAACAGCGAATCGGCGATGCGCGGTACATCGGCGTCACTGAACCCGGGATTATTGCCGCCGAAGCGCCTAATCCAATTGTCAGCGATCTGGTCATCATGCCGGACATCGAGAAACGTCTGGAGGCATTCATTCGCCTCGGGCATGGGGTGATTGTCTTCCCAGGGGGCGTCGGGACGGTAGAAGAAATCCTGTATCTGCTGGGCGTGCTGTCGCATCCCGACAATGCTGCTTTTCCCTTTCCGTTTACGTTAACCGGCCCTGCCGGAAGCGAGGAGTACTTCCGGAAGCTCGATACGTTTATCCGCGAGGTACTGGGGGAGTCATTTGCGAATCTCTACGAAGTCATTGTGGGCGACCCGGTGGCCGTGGCCAGCCGGATGCGCAAGCACGTTGATCAGGTTCTCCAGTTCCGGGAGAAGAACGATGACGCGCCTTACTTCAACTGGTCGCTGCGGGTGGATGAAGATTTCCAGAAACCTTTTAAGGTAACGCACGCGTCAATGTCGGCGCTGCGCTTGCACCGAGATATGCCCGTGCATGAGCTTGCAGGTGACCTGCGCCGCGCGTTTTCTGGTCTCGTTAGCGGAAACGTTAAGGAAGAGGGGATGCGGGCGATTGAAAGCTTCGGACCCTTTGAACTCCACGGCGAGCGGGCACTGATCGAGGCCCTTGATGACTTGCTGCGAACCTTTGCCGCGCAGGGGCGGATGCGGCTCGAAGGGCGTCCGTATACGCCTTGTTATCGCTTGGTCGTCTGAGCCTGGGAAGCGCCGGCGCCATAACCCGTCAGCTCGAGGTAACCTCGCCCGCAATCGGCGCTTTGGTTTTTCCTACATTTGACGTTCACGGCACCTTCCCAGTACCGCAGGGGCCCCTGCCACTCTTGCGGGTCGAAGGCGGCGCTGAGTTCAAGGTTCAAGCCCTGATCCGGGACCTCGATCTGCCACGCCACCGGATATCGCGCATCGCTAACCGGGCTCTGCCACCAGCGTAGCGGTGTCATTACCACACCCTCGGCGGACAGCGGACTAACCACACCATCGCGGCCTACAAGCACGCCGTGGCTGTGCGGGTCGGTGACATTGTTCTTGCCCCGTAGCCGGTAGAAGCTCAGTTCCCGGCCATCGTTTAACTGAACCGCGAACCAGTCCCAACCCTGTTGGTCGGCGCCGAGTGCGCTCGTCCCCCATTCATGATCGAGCCAGGCGGTCCCGGTCACGGCCTGCTGCCTGCCGTCGCGCACCAGACTCCCCTCAGCGCTGAGGCGCGGCAGCGAGTAGTAATAGGACGCGTTGCCGGGCTCGGCGCTTTTCCTGGAGTAGCCGCGGTCGCCTTGCAGTACCAGAGGTTTCATTTCGGTCAGCCGTAAGCTCAGGCCTTCAGCGCCGTCCGTCGCGCCAAGTTGCCACTCGCCGGGCGCGTCTCCCTGCCGGAGAAACCAGTCCCGAATCCACACCTGCCCAAGCGCTTCGCCAACCCCTGCGGTGCCTAGCGCGATCCGTGATTGCCGCTGTCGCGTGAGGAACTCGCCCTGCGCGAGATCGGAGAGCGCGAAATGCGCCAGCAAGGCCTGATTGCTGCGCCAGTGGGATGTCGAGGGGAACGACGCGGGATTTAAGCCATAGCGGAAAAAAGTCAGCTGAAACCCGTGGCGACGCCCCTCCGCATCGCTCAGATGGCCGGTGACGTACCACCATTCGTGGCGATAGCTCGGGTGCGCGCCGTGGTCTCGCGGAAATACGAATTCGCGAGGTTCCAGCACTCGGGTATAGCCCGCGTTCGACGCGGAATCACGGAGCACGCTGGCGATCTGGTCCGGCGCGTGGTTCTGGTCTCGCCACAGGAACAGACCTGCCGCGAGGGCAAGTCCCGAAAGCACAAACCAGAGCCAGCGCTTATTCATCCCGCATCACCGTGGCGGGTGCGGCGCGGGTCGCGCACCAGGCGGGATAGACGCCTGCCAGCAATGCGGCGCCCATCGCCAGCAGCCAGGCGTGGGCCAGCGCCCCCCAAGGCACCACAAACGCCATCGACCAGCCGAAAGAGCGCAGGTTGATGACATTAATCAGCACGCCAGCCAACACGCCGGCCAGTGGCAGCGCGCTACTGGCGGCGACCAGCCCCAGGATTGCCGTCTGACTCAGCACCACCAGCGCGACCTCCGTCGCCGAAAAGCCCAGCGCGCGCAGCACACCGTATTCCCGCAGGCGCTCGAACTGCTGCGCGAGCAGGGCGGAGACGATGCCGATAACGGCCACGCCCAACGCCACCACCCGCAACACATCCGTCACGGCGAACGTGCGGTCAAACACCGCCATCGACTCCGTTTTGACCTCGTCCCGGGTGTGCAGGCGCACCGGCGCATCCGCCAGCGCTGCGCGCAAGCTGCCGGTGAGGGTCTCGAGACTCAGGTTCGGGTCCCGATAGAGCCCGATGCCGTCGAGCGGCACGGGCTCGAAATGCTTCAGAAAGGTGCTGCGGCTCATTGCGATGCTGCCGCGCTCGCTGGCGTAGTCCTTGAAAACAGCCGCGATCTGGAACACCACCGGCCCGTTGCGCCCGCGAAGCGCAATCTGGGCGCCGGGCTGCGCGCCGTGCCGCCAGGCCCAGGGCTCACTCACCATGACCACGTCTGCCGTCTCCCAGTCTCGCCAAAGTGCCGCGACGTCGCCGCTCAGAATGTGAAATCCCGCACGCGCGGCGGGCGGGAGATCGTAGGCCATCACCTGCGCCTCGCCGTCAGTCATGGCTAGTCGGCTCCGGCTGACGGCGCTGGTCGCCACCACGCCCGGCAACGCGGCAAGGCGCTCGCGCAGGTCCGCCAACAGCGTCGCACTCGCCGACTCCGGCTCCAGTGCGTTGATATAGACGTCGGCGCGAAGCAGGGTGCCCAGCCAATCGTTAACGGACACCCGGAAACTCCCAATCATGATGGTCATGGCCATCGCCGTGGCGCTCGCGGCCATCAGCGCGGCGGCGGCGAGCCCGTGACGTCCGCCGTGGCGGGCGACCAGTCGCAGTCCCATGGCCAGCGCCGGCCAACGCGCCA
The DNA here is from genome assembly GCA_947450495.1 of Gammaproteobacteria bacterium. Taxonomy (GTDB): domain Bacteria; phylum Pseudomonadota; class Gammaproteobacteria. The sequence continues at coordinate 390 of CANFVX010000354.1, read as the reverse complement.
ACGGCACGCGGCGCACGGCCACGCCGGCCAGCGCACTGAGCGCGCCGGGCAGCCACAGGGCGCCGGCGAGCATCACGCAAAACAGCGCCAAAAAGCCGGGAATGAGGCTCCGGCTGGGCCAGATGAGCAGCACGATCGCGACTATCGTTGCGGCTAGCCCCCAACGAGCGAGCCGCGTGTGCTGACGCCGCTGGCCTTCGCCGTCTTGGCGCGTGATCAGCCCCCGCCGAACGCTGGCGTTGATCGTTTCAAGCACCGGCGGCGCGGCGGCGATTAGCGTGGCGAGCACGCCGATCAGCCACACGCCGACCAGCATCAGCGGCGGATGCGAGACCTCCGTGATGGCGGTGTGGTAGTAGAGGTCATTGATGGTCTGCGCGACCAGTTTGA
>CANFVX010000353.1 GCA_947450495.1 Gammaproteobacteria bacterium | reverse complement strand
GTCGTCGCCATCTACATCGACGACACCTACGTCGAGGGCGGCATTGTGAATACGGGCGCCATGCGTCCGCTCGCGCGGATGGGCTATATGGACTATTCGGTGGTGCGCCCCGACACCGTCATCACGCTGAACCGGCCGGTAGCAAGCGCCGACAAACAGAGCGCAACTGTGCAGCCCGGCCCCTGGGACGGCGTCTATCGCTAGCAGCCAGAGTTTGGGGTCAGAGTAAAAACTCGAACGGGGGATTTGACGGCCAACGTGCGACCAAAATTCCCCGTTCCATTGCTATAGTGGTTCCAGACTCACCATCATCAAGGACGATGTATGGCACGACTGCCACGGATAGGCTCGCCGGGAATCCCCCAACACATCATTCAGCGCGGCAATAATCGCCAAGCCTGTTTCGGCAGCGATAGAGACTTTGCCGCCTACGCGCACTGGCTGGAGGAGTGTGCGCGACAGTCTGGCGTGGCGATTCATGCCTGGGTGTTCATGACCAATCATGTCCACCTGCTGGCGACGCCCGAGACAGCCAACGCGGTCTCGCACATGATGCAAACGCTCGGCCGGCGCTACGTCAGATACTTCAATCGAGCCTACCAACGCACCGGCACGCTCTGGGAAGGGCGCTTCAAATCTTGCGTGATAGACGCTGAAAATTACCTGCTGCTCTGCCAGCGCTACATCGAACTCAACCCGGTACGGGCCGGCATGGTGAACCACCCGGGTGACTACGCGTGGTCGAGTTATCGCGCCAACAGTCTCGGGCACGCCGCCAAACTGAGGACGCCGCATCAGGCTTATTGCGAACTGGGAAGAAGCGCCGCAGATCGAGCGGCGGCCTATCGCGCGTTATTTACGGGACAGATGGAGTCGACGCAGCTCGAGCAAATCCGTCTGGCGACAAATCAGGGCATGGTCTTGGGCAGCGACCGGTTTAAGGACAATGTTGAACGGCTCAGCCAGCGACGCGTCTATCCGCTAAAGCCCGGGCCCAAAGCCGGCCAGCAAAGGGCAGACGGGTAATTTTTACTCTGACCCCAAATAGGGGGCACTGACCCCCAATAGGCGGGGGAGCTAGACCGCCCAGCGCAAGCGTAGATTTTTCATAGTTCTGAGCTGGCCGCTTTCGTACTGCGGTTGGGTGCCGGGCTCAAGCTCGAATTCGGGAATGCGCTGCAGGAACTCTTCCATCGCGACCCGAATTTCCAGCCGCGCCAGATGCTCACCGATGCAGCGATGCGGGCCCACGCCGAAGGCGGTGTGCACCACTTCGTGCCGCGTCACGTCGAAGCGTGCGGGCGCGGCGCAAACCTCCGGATCACGCGAGGCCGCCGCGTAATTGAGCGCGATACGATCGCCGGCGTTCAGCGCAACGCCGCCCAGCGTCACCGCTTCCCGCACCGTGCGCCCCACCGCGACCACCGGCGCGTAAAGCCGCACGGTTTCCTCAACGGCGGTGTCCATGCGCGAGGGATCGGCGCGTAAGGCGGCACGTAGCGCCGGATCGCTAGCCAGCGCAAAGATGGCGCCCGACATCGCGTGCGTGGTGGTGGCCAGTCCGCCAAAGACCACGTCCAGCGTCACATGCACTTTATCGGTCCACGGACAGGGCGCGCCGTCACGGTCAACGCCGGCCAGAATCACGTCAACCAAATCACCCTTCGACGGCTGCCCGGCGCGGTCTTCCAGAAACTGCTGCAAATAGGCGTACACCCGGCCAAACGCCGGCGTGCGATCGGCCATCGGGCCGAAGGAATAGGTGTCGATGTCCTGAAACAGCACCGCCAGATCGGCCACCGGCACCGGCAGGATGTGGCGGAAGAGAATGATCCCCGGCAGCTGCGCGGCGAAGTCCGCCACGTACTCGCAGTGACCGCGAGCGGCGAACTTATCGACCAGTTCACCCGCATAGCGCCGCGCGGCGGCTTCCAGCGCCGTTACCGCGCTGGCCGTGAAAAAGGGATTCAGCACGCGGCGCCACTCGGTGTGGTACGGCGGGTCAACGTCTTCCGGCAGGATGTGGATGTTGCCTTCGGGAGGATTCAGCATCCAGCCGTCGGCGCTGCTGAACGTTCGCCAGTCCTGCGCTGCGCGCCGCACATCACGATAGCGATTGAAGGCGTGATAGCCAGGGCCCACGGTGCTGTGCGCGACCGGGCATTTCGCAACCAGATGATCCAGCACTTCTTCGAAGCGCTCGGTGAATACGGGGTCGTCGATATCGAAACCGTCGTGCAGGCGGGTGAGGTCGTCGGGTGTGCTGTGGTTCATGGCAGGCTTCCGATAGCTTGAAGTGTCTAACGCGCGTCACCGGCCATCAGCCGGGCCACGGTACGGTGATAGTTCTGCACGGCCGGTTCGTTGCGGCCGAATAAAAACTCGCGGTTGGCGCCGCTCTGCAAACCTTCCTGAATGGTTGCGCCAACCACGTAGTCTTCGTCGCGCACCGCCTGCAGCACCATGTCGCTGAAAAGCTGCGACGCGGCGCGGGCCTCGTCCGTGAGCGGCGGCTGCGCCACGAGCACGGTTTGGCGTGTGAGCGTGGTGTCCGGCGTGGGGCCGGGGAAAATCTGGCTCACCAGACAATGGTCGCCAAGAATTCCGGACACCGATAAATTCGGGAAGCAGTTGTGGATGAGCCGGATATGCTTGCCGGCGTCCCAGTCGGCTTCTGCCTGGTGTTGCAACTCGCCCAAGGTCTTGCGACCGAAGGTAAGGCGCTGATGCGGGCCAAAGGTATCCAGCACCAGCAGGTTGCCGACCGTCATCTTGCCCACGGTTTTGCCGTGGAGAGAATTGTGGTGATAGGCCTCCAGATAACCGTCGAGCGCCACTTTCCACCCCGGGCCGGGAAGTTCGCGCTGCTCGAAGATGGTCCATTCATCGAGCTTGAGCGTGGCGAGTTCGGGCGCGAATTCACCCAGCCAGGCGTCGACGTCCAGCGCCAGATCTGGCGTCAGCATGACGTAGATAAGCCCCGCGCGCTCGGCGCAGGCCAGCGGGGTGAGGCCAAGCGCCGCGTGGTCAACGTCGCCAAAAGTCTCGGCGGCGTAGCGGCTCAGGAGTTCGCCGCGCTCGTTGTAGGCCCAGGCGTGATAGGGGCAGGTAAACACCCGTGCGTGGCCGCTGCCCGGCGCACAAAGCCGCGCGCCGCGATGGCGGCAGGCGTTCAGAAACGCCCGCGCCACGCCGTCTTTGCCGCGCACGATCAGCACCGGCACGTCCAACACCTTCATCGCCCGGTAGTCGCCGGCGTTCGGCAGTTCAATCCCTAGCGCGAGCGCCAATGGCAGCCGCCGGAAGATGCGGTCAAGTTCGCGCTGATAGCGCGCGGGATCAAGATAAGCGTCAATCTCAATCGCCATCGTCGACGGCGCCTGATCGGTGGTGCCGGCACAATAGTGCGCATACGCGCGGCGCGTCAGTTCGCGCATTTCGTCTTCGCGGCTCATGCGTCACCGTTGCCGTTGGGCCTGGCGGCCACGTGGCGCGCATGGAACTCGCGCCAGGGCGCGAGCGATTCGGGGTAATCCGCCGGCAGCCGTTCGCCGCGCACACAAAGCCGATTGGGTTCTTTCAGCGCGCCGGCGAATTCGGTCACCGGCACGTAGTAGAGGAAATGAATTTCGCGCC
>CANFVX010000352.1 GCA_947450495.1 Gammaproteobacteria bacterium | reverse complement strand
AAGCCCGCAGCCTCTACCGCAGACCACTCTTTCGGCCACGGCAAGCAGTGAGCAGCATTTGCACGGCAGAACGCGGCGTAACCCCCGCCATGGGTCAAGGCGACGACCCGGTCGCCGATCCCCCAACGTGCGACGCCCTCGCCCACCGCCACCACTTCGCCGGCGATCTCGAGTCCAGGCAAGGGGCTGGCGTCTGGCGGCAAGGGATACAGGCCAGCGCGCTGCAGACAATCGGGTCGGTTAACGCCCGCCGCCGCGACTTTTACCAACACCTCGCCGGAACTGACGGTCGGCACTGCGACCTGCGCGAGCTTGAGCACTTCGGGGCCGCCGAATGCAGTGATTTCGATACCAGTCATGAGCGACGGAATAGTCATGGGCAGGACTCCGATAGGAACAGCACAGAGGAAGCGGCGGGCGCCGTGTTGCAATTGCGAGTCCGGATCGTAGACTCGCGCCGGCAGTATCATGCAGCCCCGAACCCGGTTCAACGAGGGCCCCGGCGCCCGCCCGACACAGGACATTTCGATGAGCAGTCAACATTCCCGTCTTCTGATTCTCGGCTCCGGGCCCGCCGGCTATACGGCGGCCGTCTACGCCGCCCGCGCTGCTCTGGAACCTGTGCTGATTACCGGCATCGAGGTCGGCGGCCAGATGACCACCACCACCGAGGTCGATAACTGGCCCGGCGACGCGGCCGGGGTGATGGGGCCTGAGTTGATGGAGCGCATGAAAGCCCACGCCGAGCGTTTCGGCACCACACTGATTCACGACCACATCCACACCGTTGAACTCACAGAACACCCCTTTCGATTAATCGGCGACGCCGGCACCTACACGGCAGATGCGCTGATTGTCGCCACCGGGGCTTCGGCCAAATATCTCGGATTGCCCTCCGAAGAAGCTTTCAAAGGCAAAGGCGTTTCGGCCTGCGCGACGTGCGACGGATTTTTCTATCGCAACAAGCCGGTGGCCGTGATCGGCGGCGGCAACACGGCGGTGGAGGAAGCGCTGTATCTGTCCAACATCGCCTCGCACGTTACCGTCGTGCATCGGCGGGACAAATTCCGGGCGGAGCGCATCATGAGCCAGCGTCTGGAAGAAAAAGCCGCCCAGGGCAAAGTGACGCTCGCGTGGAATTCCGCAGTCGACGAAGTGCTGGGAGACGCCATGGGCGTTACCGGCCTTCGGATCCGCAACCTGCAGGAAGACACCACCAGCGACATCGACCTTCACGGCGTCTTCATCGCCATCGGACACCAGCCGAACACCGGCATTTTCGAAGGCCAGCTCACGATGAGCGGCGGCTATATCCATGTGCAGAGCGGCACTAACGGCTTTGCGACCGCCACCAACATCCCCGGCGTCTTCGCCGCCGGCGACTGCGCGGATCCGATTTACCGACAGGCCGTCACTTCGGCCGGTTCGGGCTGTCAGGCCGCGCTGGACGCGGATCGCTATCTGGAATCCCTGAAATAAGCCGCAAAGACTAGCCCCACTCAACCGACTCGAAAGGACTCGCATGAAATTACCGTTCGAAGGTCAGTGCGCCTGCGGCGAGATTCGCTACCGGGCCACCGCACAACCCGGATTCTCTTGGATCTGCCACTGCCGAGACTGTCAGCGCGCCAGCGGGAGCGCCAATTGTTCAATCATGTATGTGCCCAGAGACGCGATGAAAATTCAGGGCACCGCGCGCTACTACACGGTGTCTGCCGAAAGTGGGAACCAGGTGAGCCGCGGTTTCTGTGCGACCTGCGGTTCGCCGATGTTCATCCTGGCCGATCTGGTGCCGGACCTGCACGGGGTGTGGGCTTCAAGCCTCGATGAGCCCGCGCAATTCAATCCGGTCGTTCAGGTGTGGTGCGCCAGCGGCCAGCCCTGGGGCACCCTGCACCCGGAACTGAACCGCATTGCGAAGGCGCCCAATCCCGAGGAGTTCGCGGAGATTCTTGCCGCCAGCGCAAGCAGTCAAACCTCAGCGCAAAGCGGCTAGGCCGCCGCTTAATCGGCGGCGCCTACTGCCATTCGAGTAGGCTATGGTCCCAAGCCGGGTGCGCTTCCATCCCCAGTAAATTGGCGATTGTCGCGGCGAGATTGGATAGCCCTGCGGTCTCCGTCTGCCGCAGCGACAGCCCCCCCGCGGCTTTGCCGAACAGGATCAAGGGCACCGGGTTCAGGGTGTGAGCGGTCTTGGCCTTGAATGAGCCGTCCTTGTGCGTGGCGGGTAGTCCCGTCTTTTTGTCGAGTTCAAACATCTCGTCGGCATTGCCGTGATCGGCGGTAATCAATGCCACACCGCCCGCGGCATCGATGGCAGTCAACAATCGCCCCAGCGCGAGGTCCAGCGCCTCAATGGCGATGGTCGCCGCGCGGAAGTCACCGGTGTGACCCACCATGTCGCCGTTCGCGAAGTTGCAGCGAAGCGTGCGGAAACGACCCGTTTGAAGCGCGGCGACCATCGCATCGGTGATTTCGGCCGCCTTCATCCACGGGCGCTGTTCGAACGGCACCACGTCGCTAGGCACTTCCTGCCAGACCTCGCCTTCGAACTTGTTCGAGCGGTTACCGTTCCAGAAATAGGTCACGTGACCAAATTTTTGGGTCTCCGAGCAGGCGAACTGCGCGATGCCGCTGGTGGCGAACCATTCGCCCATCGTGTTCTGTATGGCCGGTGGCGCGACGAGGAAGCGTTCGGGCAGGCGTAGATCGCCGTCGTATTGCAACATGCCGGCGTAGGTCACCTGCGGCCAGCGCAGGCGATCGAACTTGTCGAAATGAGGCTCGACGAAGGCGCGGGTGATTTCGATCGCCCGGTCGCCCCGGAAGTTGAAGAAGACCACCGAATCGCCGTCTTCGATGGTGCCGACTGCTTGCCCCTCACGGGCGATCACAAACGGTGGCAGGTCCTGATCGATAGTGCCCGGATGCAACTCTCGCAGGCGCTTTACGGCCTCAATCGCATCGTCAAACTGCGGCCCCTCACCCAGCACATGGGTCTGCCAGCCTTTTTCCACCATTGGCCAGTTCGCGTCGTAGCGATCCATCGTGATGTGCTGACGCCCGCCACCGGAAGCTATCCGCGCGTCAAATCCAGCATCATTAATCCCGGCCAGAAATGCCTCGAAAGGTTCCAGATAATCCAGCGCGCTGGTTTCCGGCACGTCACGGCCATCGAGCAGCACGTGTAGTCGCAGCGTGTGCAGACCCTCCGCTTTCGCGCGCTCGACCATGGCCCGCAGGTGATCGATGTGGCTGTGAACGTTGCCGTCTGAAAAGAGCCCGATTAAATGCAGCGTCCCTGCGCGCGCGCCTTCGACGATCTGCTGCCACGCCTCGCCCCGCCAGATGTCGCCGCTCGCGATCGCGGTTGCCACCAGCGCCGCGCCTTGCGCATACACCTGACCCGCCCCGATGGCGTTGTGGCCAACTTCAGAATTACCCATATCCTCATCCGAGGGCATCCCGACCGCTTTGCCGTGGGCACGAAGCCGGATGTTGGGGCATTCCCGGAACAGGCGGTCCAAAGTGGGTTTAACGGCGGCGGCGATCGCGCTCCCAACGGGGGTCTTGGGGAGTCCGTAACCATCCATCACGATGGTCACCACGGGACCGGCAATTCCGGGGAATCCATCGAGTTTTT
>CANFVX010000351.1 GCA_947450495.1 Gammaproteobacteria bacterium | reverse complement strand
GTGAGATCGATCGACACCATCGCGCCGCGCGTCGAACCCGGCCCCACCAGATAGTTGTTCTTCTCCAGCACGCGCCGCACATCACTGGCGGTCACGTTGTGCTCGGCCATGCGCCGGGGATCCAGCCAAATCCGCATCGCGAAGGCCTGATTACCGAAGATTTGCGCTTTGGACACGCCGGGAATGGCCTGCAATTGCGGGCGCACCACGCGCAGCAGGTAGTCGGCGATTTGCTGCCGGTTCATCTGCGCGCTGTAGAACGCGATGTACATGAGCGAGGTCGCGTCGCCCGTGACGGATTCGATAATCGGGTCGTCGGCCTGCTCCGGCAGCACGCCGCGCTGACTCGCCACTTTCGCCTGAATTTCGGCGACCGCCGCGTGCGCGTCGTAGTTGAGCTTCATGTAGACCTCAATCGTGGAGAGGCCTTGTTTGCTGCTGGAGGTGATGTAGTCGATGCCATCGGCTTCGGCGATGGCCTGTTGCAGCGGGGTAGTGATAAAGCCCTTCACCAGTTCGCTGCTCGCGCCGGGGTAGGGGGTGCGCACGGTCACGACGGTGTTTTCAGTTTTCGGATATTGGCGCACTTCCAGACTGAAGATGGCGCGCAGGCCCAGCACCAGCAGCAGCAGACTCACGACGCTCGCGAGCACCGGCCGCCGAATAAAAATATCGGTGAAGCCGCTCATGACTCAGGCGCGATTTCCACCGGCATATCGTTGCGTAGCCGATTTTGACCCACGGCGACCACGCGCTCGCCGGCAGTCAAACCTTTCAAGACGGCCACCATGCCTACGCGCACTTCGCCGGTGGTGATGGCGCGGCGATTGACCTTCAGCACCCCCTGCTGGTCTTCGATCACAAACACCGAGTTGCCGTACGGGCTGTAGGTGATGGCGGATTCTGGCACAGCGATCACCTCATCGCTCGCCGCTTCCTGGAGATGGACTTCGGCGAACATGCCGGGCCGCAGTTCATGCGCCGGATTCGGCAATTTGCCGCGGACCTTCACCATACGGGTGGCCGGATCGACCGCGGGGTCGATCGCGGTGACCTCTGCGGTGTAGGTCTTGCCGGGCTGCGATTGCACGCTGAGACTGACGGTTTGGCCTTTGGTGATGCGAGCGACATAGCGCTCCGGCAGGCGGAAATCGACAAACATCGGATCCAGCGCCTGCAGCGTCACCACCTGCGAGCCGGGGGCGAGATAGTCGCCGAGATCAATGCGCCGGATTCCCAGCGTGCCGCTGATTGGCGCGCGGATGTTTTTCTTCGCCATCAAGGCCTGTTTGGCTTTCACCATGGCGTCGGCTTCGGCGCGCCGCGCGTCGGCTTCGTCATATTGCGAGCGCGACAGGGCGCGGTCGTGCTGCAGTTTGCCGGCGCGCTCGAATTGCACTGCGGCTAATTGCAGCATGGCCTGGAGCCCGCGTAGTTCAGCCTCGTCAACGCTGGCGTCCAGCGTGACCAGCACGTCGCCAGCTTCCACTTCTTTGCCGGACTCAAAGCGGATCGCGGCAATTTGCCCGGCGACTTCGCTCATCACGTTCACGTCCTGCACGGCGGCCAGCGTGCCGACGCCAAACAGCGAGCGACCCCACTGGCCGGCGGTCGCGGTGACGGCCGCGACGCGCGTGGGCGGCGGCGGAATAGCGAAGCGGGCCTTCATGGTTTCGATCTGGCGATATTTGTTGGCCGCCAGACCGCCGAAGATCAGCGCTGACAGCAGCAACAGCAGGAGAATGCGTTTCAGCATGAGGCCCTTTACCTGAAAACATGGCGTCGCCGGAGGATGGCAGGCGCGGTCTGGGTTTGGCTTGCGCGGTGAGGCCGCAGTCTAGCACCACCGCCTGCGGGCTCCTGCGGCTGATCGGCATCAAGGTCGCAATAGTGCGAACGCTTAGGGTGCACCGGAATTCTTTTGCCGACCTGTTGCCGGAGCACACCCATGACCCACGACCTTCGCACTCACTTGCTCTCTCTCAAAGAAGAACTGCTGGCTCGCCGTGCGCGGGCACGCGCGCATCTGGAGCCCGCCGGCGAACCGGTGTCGGAAGACATTGAGGAGCTGTTTCTGCGGCGGCAGAACGACGAAGTGGTGCAAGCGCTGGCCTTGCGGCTGGATATCGAAGTCGCCGAGCTGGATCAGGCCCTGCAACGGCTGGATCAGGGGACTTTCGGCATTTGCGTGCATTGCGGTGAGCCCATTGCCGCGCCGCGTCTCGCCGCTTTGCCGGGCGCGACCCGCTGCGCGGCTTGCGCCAGCCTGGCGTCGGCCCCGCGCGCTCAGTCGGCGCGATAGCCGCTCATCACCGCCAGGTGTCTGCTGATGCATTCGGCGGTGCGTTGCAGGTGATAGCCGCCTTCCAGTAAGGACAGCACGCGCCCACCGCTGTGCTGCTCCGCGACTTCCATCACCCGCGCCGTCATCCAGCCATAGCAGTCGGTGGAGAGCTGGACATCGGCCAGCGGGTCATCGCGATGCGCGTCGAAGCCGGCAGAAATGAGGATGGCCTGCGGCTTGAACTGATTGAGCGTGGGTAAGACCTGTTCGCTGAACGCGCGCTCGTAGGCAGTGTCGGTGGCGCCTGCCCGCATCGGGCAATTGAGTGTGGCGCCACGACCCCGACCAATGCCTGTTTCGTTCGGACCGCCGGTGCCGGGGTAATAGGGATACTGGTGCAGGCTCACGTAGAGCACGGAAGGGTCTTCCTCAAAAGTGTGCTGGGTGCCGTTGCCGTGATGCACGTCCCAGTCGAGGATCGCGATGTTGTCGAGGCCGTGCTGACGCTGCAGATAACGGGCAAGAATCGCCACGTTGTTAAAGAGACAAAAGCCGAGCGCCATGTCCGTCTCGGCGTGATGACCCGGCGGGCGCACGAGCGCGAAGCCATTGTCGATACGTTTTTCGACGAGTGCGTCGGCCAGTGTGAGGCCCGCACCTGCGGCCAGCAGCGCAATCTCATAGGACTGCGCTGACACGGCAACATCGGTGGAATCGAGAAAACTCGAGCCGCCGGCGCAGGTCGCCGCCGCGTGCCGGATGTATTGAAGCCCATGGGTCGTTTCCACCCAGCGCAGATCGGCGGGCGTCGCTTTGAGCGGCTGCAGCTGCGGCTGCCAGGGCTGCTGTGCGAGTTCACCGATGGCGGCCGTTAGCCGTGCGGGCCGTTCCGGGTGTCCGACACCGGTATCATGCGCAAGAAATTTATCGTCGTAGATGAATCCTGTGGTCATAGCGGCTGCCGTGGCGGGGTCGGTTCATCCTACGGCGCAACGTCGGTATTTGCGATCCAACGAGGCCCCGCACGTGATTTGGTTCCTGCTCACCTTGCTTTCTGCGTTCACGCTGGCGACGTCCGACGCGCTGACCAAACGCTATTTCCCCGTGACCGAAATGCGCGCGGCGATCGCTTCACGGTTTGTGCTGAGCGCCGTGTGGTTCTTGCCCTGGGTGCCGTGGGCCAAGTTGTTCACCTTGCCGGCGGGTTTGTGGGGATGTCTCGCCCTGCTGATTCCACTCGATCTCATCGCGTTCTGGCTTTACGTGCGGGCCATTACGACCGCGCCTTTGAGCCGTACCTTGCCCTATCTCTCGCTCTCGCCGGTGTTCACGCTGCTGGCCGGGCACTGGCTGCTGGGGG